>CAXBPH010000102.1:0-21841 GCA_963977445.1 uncultured bacterium
CCGGGTACCGGGATGGCAACTCCTATGTGCTCGAAGCCCCCGGCGGACTGATTCTCTTCGATGCCGGTTGTGGCGATACCCTGGAGCAGATATACGCCAATATGGCGTATTGGGGGCTTTCGGCAGACGATATAAAGGCCTGCGTATTGACCCACCCCCATTTCGACCACGCAGCGGGGGCCCACTTCCTGAAGGCGCGCGGGGTGTCACTAATTGCCCACCGTGCGACAGCAGAAGCCGTCGCATCCGGTGATGAGCGTTGTTGTGGGTATCTCTATCACAAGACCTTTACGCCCTGCGAGATAGATCAGGTTGTTGCCGATGGCGAGACGGTTGATGTATTGGGTATTTCACTCTCGGTGATGCACCTTCCCGGCCACAGCATGGGCTGCACGGCCTATCTGTTTGACTGGGAGGGAAAACGCGTCTGCGTGAGCGGCGATGTCATCGGCACCCTGCTCGATGGTCACTTCGGGTGGAGCGGCTCCTTCGATTTTGATAAGAATATCTATCTGAAGTCCTTAATCCGCTTTGCCCGTGTCGACACCGACATTATGCTTCCCGGCCACGGCATGATTTATTTCTATAAGCCACGGAGGCGGGTCGAAGAGGCGATGAATATGGCCTTGATCGAATGGCGCTGATCGTGAGGCACCGAGGCGTATCCAAGTTATAGCAACGCCTGTTTTGTATGTTAATATCAAGCCTGAGTTGATTGAGTTTTGTTGAAGGAGAGAGCGAATGAAGGCCTTTACCATTGGCGTGGATTATGGCACCAATTCGGTGCGCGCTGTAGTTATCGATTGTTCGAATGGGGAAGAAATCGGGGCGAGCGTTTTCAATTACCCCTCGGGACACCAGGGGATTCTTCTCGACAAAGCGGACCACAATCTTGCCCGACAAAACCCTGCGGACTACGTGGCGGGCCTGGAATCTACGGTAGTCGGTGCCCTTTCCGCCGCAGATCAGGTAGAAGGCTTTCGTCGGGACGCTGTAATTGGTATCGGTGTAGACACCACCGGATCAACGCCCATTCCTGTCAATGACCAGTGTGTACCCTTGGGCATGACCGACGCATTTAAAGACAATTTGAATGCCCAGGCCTGGCTATGGAAAGACCACACCGCCGCCGATGAAGCCAGTAAGATTACCGCTCTGGGCTTTGAGCACCGTCCCCAATTTCTCGCAAAGTGTGGCGAAACCTACTCTTCGGAGTGGTTCTGGTCGAAGATATGGCATTGTCTCAACGTAGACCGAGCGGTATTCGATGCCGCCCATTCCTGGGTAGAATGTGCCGACTATGTGCCCGCCGTATTGGCTGGGGTAAATGATCCCGCCAAAATCGTTCGCGGCGTTTGTGCTGCTGGCCATAAGGCACTCTACTGTGATGAATGGGGTGGCCTGCCAGACAAAGAGTTTCTTTCCATGTTGGCTCCCGAATTGGCCGACCTTCGCGACCGCCTCTTTGAGAAAGCCTACGACGGCGCGACTCCTGCGGGCGCTTTGTGTGCTTCCTGGGCCACGACGTTGGGCCTTTCCGAGGGGATACCCCTTACCGTCGGGGCCATTGACGCCCATCTGGGCGCGGTGGGGGCCGGGGTGCAGCCGGGCGTGCTGGTGAAAATAATGGGGACCTCAACCTGTGACTGCACCGTCGCTCCCAATAGTGACACCCTGAGAGACATTCCCGGCATCTGCGGTATCGTGGACGGCTCCATACTTCCCGGGCACTACGGTCTTGAAGCAGGCCAGTCGGCGGTGGGCGATATATTCAAGTGGTTTGTCGAATCTGTTTGTTGTGGCGACGACTCCCTCCACATGGCGTTGACCAACGAGGCGGCCCGGCAGAAGCCGGGGCAATCGGGATTGCTTGCGCTGGATTGGAATAATGGAAACCGTAGCCTCCTGGTGGATTCGAAACTTACCGGCCTGATACTGGGCCAGACCCTGTACACGACGCAGGCGGAAATTTACCGTGCCCTTATTGAGGCGACAGCCTTCGGTGCCCGGGCAATTATCGAGCGATACAAAGAATACGGTGTCCCCGTGGAACGCATCATCTGCTGCGGCGGTATTGCCGAGAAAAACCCCATGCTCATGCAGATCTACGCCGACATTACCGGCTGCAAGATGCAAGTGTCTTCCTCCCAGCAGACCTGTGCCCTCGGTGCGGCGCTTGGCGCTGCGGTGATAGCCGGACCCGAAAAAGGTGGCTATGCCAGCTACGTCGAGGCCCAGGCCAAAATGACTGGGGTCAAAGAAATTGAGTATACGCCGGTTGGGGCGCATCAGGCCGTATATGATGAACTCTATGGTATATATATGAAAGTTCACGACGCCTTTGGCGGGGTCGATCGCGCGTCTGATTTGTCCGGGGTGATGAAGTCGCTCATCGCGTTGAAGGAACGTCAAAATAGTTAAAAATAGGTAGAAATTTGCGGGCCAATCGTTCGTTCTCGATTGTACGGATTTAGTACATTTCATTTTTAACTTTCTATTTTTCGTAGTTTAATGCACTATAGAGAGGTCTTCTGCGCCAAGATCGGTCATTAGCCCACTAAGCAGAAGAGGCAGATCACTTATGGTAGTCGACATAGGGGTGATGGCTACTTGTCGAGAATTGCGTGTATTTCGGGGCCGAGCAGCACAACGCAGTAGACGGCAGCATCAGGCTACGAATCAGCGGAGCCTGTGTCAGGAGAGATGATTGTCAGGTTCCTTATTCAATTCGGTGACAGACATCCAACCAGTGCGCACTTGGGATTTTGGAGCATGTCAATGAAGGGTACGGGTGAAACGGGCGGCGTAGTGGCATACGACTCAAGGCTCAAACTGGAGCGCGCGGGGCGCCTGCATTCGTTTCATTGGATTGTCATTGTTCTTTCTTTCTGCCTCACCCTCTTCGCGTGGCGCTTTTCCTCATTGGAGCATGCCAAACGCGTCGAGCAGCGTTTTGATCGTGAGGTTGAGCAGGTGCTTGCACTCATCGACGATCGAATGCAGAAATACGAGGATGCATTGTGGGGGGGCGTCGCTTTTGTTGAGGCCTTGGACTGCGAAGTTGACTATGGCCAGTGGAAGCGCTACGCCGATAGTATTCATATTGAGCAGAAGTACCCGGGAATCAATGGAATCGGGATAATTCACGCCATTGCAGCCGTTGACCTACCCGCCTATCTCGCGGAGCAGCGTACCCTGCGACCCACCTACGACATCCATCCGGAGCACGATGGGGACGAGTTCTACCCAATTTCCTACATTATTCCCCTGGAAGGCAACGAAAAGGCTGTTGGCCTTGACATGGCCCACGAAACGAATCGCTTTATGGCCGCGAAGAAAGCCCGGGATACGGGCCTGGCACAAATCACAGGACCCATATCCTTGGTTCAGGATGCGGAAAAGACCCCGGGATTTCTCTTCTACGCGCCCTATTACGCGGATGGTTTCCCAGAAACATTGGAAACGCGACGCTCTAGCTTCCTGGGCATGGTCTACGCCCCCTTTGTGGTCAAGAAATTGATGGATGGTGTGTTGTCCCGTGATCGGAGACAGGTGGGGGTAGGGATTTCCGACGAGGGGGAAGTTCTCTATGATGAAAATGTTCCAGGGGAACAATTCTACGACGCTGATCCCATGTTTGTGCATACAGAAATCCTTTCGCGCTATGGCCGACAGTGGGAGTTTGATATTCGGAGCGCAACCTCCTTCCGTACTGCTCATACTACGAGCCAGCCATTGACCATCCTTCTGGGTGGTATCATGATTGATCTGATGTTGATTGGGCTCTTCGTCTACTTGACCCGCGCTTCGCGTAGCGCGCTGCAATATGCCGATCTCATGACCGAGGAAGTGGAACGTCGGGCGTTAGACCTGGAGCGCCTGAACCTGGAGCTGGAACACACCAATCGCGAGCTGGATGAATTCACCCACATCGCCTCTCACGACCTGAAAGAGCCACTACGCGGAATCAGGAATTATTCTTCTTTTCTCTTGGAAGACTATGAAGACAAACTGGACGATGAGGGTAAGGACAAACTCAATACACTAATCACCCTTTCAGAACGACTAACCCAGTTTATTGATGATCTCCACCACATGGCCCGCCTCGGTCGGGAAGAGCTCAATGTGACTAAATGTGACATGGGAGCGCTGGTAACGGAGGTGGTCAGCACGTTGAAGCCTTGGCTGGAGAGTGAAAACGCCGTAGTGGAAATTGCGTCTGATATGCCCAGTGCGCGGTGTAACCCGGTATACCTTGGGCAGGTATTTAGAAATCTCATCGCCAATGGGATAAAATATAATACTGCCGAAGAAAAGAAAGTTACTGTGGGCATCAGCTACGGCCCAGACGGTGAACGGTCTTATTTTGTAAAGGACAATGGGATCGGTATCCCCGAGCAGCAATATGACAATGTGTTTCGAATTTTCAAGCGGTTGCACGCTCGGGACAAATTCGGTGGGGGCTCTGGTTCGGGGCTCACACTTGCAAAAAAAATTGTTGAACGACATGATGGTAGAATATGGATAGAATCGAAAGAAAATCGGGGGACCGTTGTTTTCTTTACATTGAACCTCGAAGGGGTGAGTAAGTGATGCTTACCGATAAGAAGATAATTATGTTGGTGGAGGACTCCCCGGAGGACTTCGAAGCCGTTCGTCGGGCCTTTAAGAAGGCGGAGGTGAGTACGTCGCTCGTGCGCTTCGAGAGTGGCGACGAAGCGTTAAACTACCTTTTTAATCGCGAGCCCGACGGGGTCAATAAAACACCACCCTTGCCGTCGCTCATCTTGCTCGATTTGAATTTGCCGGGACTCGATGGTCGCGGTGTACTCCATAAAATCAAGGGGGATTCTGCACTGCACACCATCCCGATAATAGTCTTTACGACGTCGCGGGATGAAAAGGATGTCGATTTCTGCTATGAACACGGTGCCAATGGCTACATTCAGAAGCCCATATGCATGGAAGAGCTGGTGAGTACGCTAAGGCGATTTCATAGCTTTTGGTTCGAGACGGCAATTTTGCCGGATTTGGGTAATGGAATTGAGTGAGTATGTCCAAGATATCGGTTAGCCTCCTGCTTATTGACGATTGCGATGAAGATCGCATTGTCTACCGCCGTAGTTTGAGAGGGAGTCCACGCTACGAGTACACCATCCATGAAGCAGCAACGCTGGAAGAGGGCGCGGCAAAATTCCACGAAGTCAAGCCCGATGGCGTATTGCTGGACTATCGGCTTCCTGATAGCGAAGGGATGGAGTTCTTCGAGCGTGTTCAGGGAAGCTTAGAAGGAACAGACTTCTTTGTAATCATGCTGACAGGGCAGGGCAGTGAACTAATAGCCGCCCAGGTCTTGAATAGGGGTGCTTCCGATTACTTGCCCAAGAGCCATGTCAGTGGGGATATCTTAAATCAATGTGTTCACTCCGCCTACGATCGAATGCTTCTGCGGCGTGCGGTGGCGGAGGAGCAGCGCGAAAAGGATCGTGTCATCGAACGCCTTCAATTCGCCCTGACCAAAATAAAACAACTCAGTCACCTGTTGCCCATCTGTGCCCACTGCAAGAATATCCGAAACGACGACGGATACTGGGAAGCCGTAGAATCCTATTTTTCCGATTTCGCCGGTGCCGAGTTCTCCCATGGCATCTGTCCCGATTGTATGCAGAAGCATTTCGGGCTGAGCGAAGAAGAAGTCTCTGAATTTAAAACGGAAAATCCGCCGACCGGTTGACGTAGCACACGGTCAGGCTTGTTTCATTGGTCTACCTCGTATAATTTTCGCATCTCCCTATCGTGAAGCAGGTTCAATCCGGTTGGGTGCGCCGTGCGGTGGGCAAGTGCGTTTGCGTCATTAACCAGGAATTCGACCACTTCATTGGGTTCCGCCAGCCACACATCGTCACCACCAAATGCCTTTACTGCTTCGAAGCGGGCCCGTAGTTCCTGTGACGTGCAATCTTTCGCCGGGTGAACGGCCACGTCGGGTTTGGGCATATGGCAGTAGTCCACCACCCATCCTTCCATCACCTGGGCCTGTTGAAGACGTTTCCACGGATCAAATTGAGAATAAAAGGGGCCGGGGTATTCCGTATGGAGCGGCGTGCGGCCGAGCCACATTAAATCCGTATCCAACGTATTTATCTTGTCGTAGATGGTGAGGATCGCGTCGTAGCCCGCTTCGGAAGCCGTGGCGATGGCGGGCGCATGACCATGGTTACTGCCAGGTACCGTAAAAATCGGGATTGAAACACCGAGTTTTTCGGCGAGCACCTTTCGGGCATCCACAACTTCTACCTGGGCATTTTCGTGGGTCACGCCGACGTGGGTCATGGAATGGCAAGAGGCCCCCCAGCCTTCCGCCATAAGCCCCTTCATCTGCTCAGGACTCAACGTCATCATGTCGTGGTAGCTGCTTCCGGGCACGTTCCGAGGGATGCCCAGTTGGGAAGAGACAAAGGCCACATGGCCCGGGATGCCAAATTCCCGGTGGATGGGGACGGCATAGTCGAGCAGGCCCGCACAGCCTTCGTCGTAGGTGATGGAATAGACCCATTTTTTGCCGTCTTTCCACGGGCCATCAGATTTGGCAAGGGCGGGCGAGGCCATCGCGGTACCCGCAGCGGCACCACTCAGGGAGAGGAAGCTTCGACGATCCATTGGGGAACTCCTGTGTTCAGTTGCAGTAATGTCACTCGGGCTCTGGAAATAGACACGGGGCTCATCGGGAGGACGGTAGACTTGCCGAGTCGAACCCCTTTACTCCTTGCTCCTGTCTGTGAGATTAATCCATGACACCTGGGTGATCAAATGATTCAATGAGGCAAATGAAATCGACGCGTTGGTGGCATAAGCCGGGCTGCTGTTGGCAGGAAAGGTCGCCATCGTCGCATCACCCACGAGAAACACGTTGAAGTCTTTCGAAAAATTATTGTAGCCGCAGGTCGTGCTGATGTAACACATATCGGTGGCGTAGCCCGTCATGAGGACGTGGCGGATACCGTGTTCCTTCAGAAAGTCGCGGATGGCGTCGTAGCCGTCGGCATCGTAATGGACCACGTCGTTGTGGGCGACTTCGATGGTGTCGACCACGGGAACGGGAAGCTCCCAGAAGCCCTTGCCATTGTAGTGGTCGCCCGAATCGAGGCCGGGGAAATTCTTGAAATAGTCCGCGACCTTGTTCTCGTCATAGAGGGTCAGTCGGTCGGGAACATCTTGCGCGTCGTAATCGAAGCCGTTCAGAATTTCGGCCAATTCTTTTTTCCCCTCGGCCCGCTCTTCGGCGGAGGGGTTCTTGCGAATGGTGCGGTAGATCTTGTCCAGCGGCGGCCGCTCCTTGTCCCGCTGGCTGTACACCACCATGCCCACCTTGTCCCGCATACGCTTCAAGAAGGGATTGAGCACTTCCTTGATGTGGAGGTGGGAGATATGGTTTTTGGTGGGGGTGCAAAAGTCTGCGACGCCCGCCGGTTCCGGGGAGCGCCAGCCCTGGTTGTCATCAATGGCCCAGGGGTGAACGACGATAATGGCTGTCTCCGACGCACGGAGGTGGTTGGGCATCTCAATGATGCCCCGCGCGTTGTAAGAAAAGCGCCAGGCCCGCACGTCGAGGTCCGCGTCTTCGTCGCGCACCAAGGCCGGGGCCTCAAAGCGGGTTTCCTCTTCCACCGGCTGGAAAAACTCGGGGTGTTCCGCCAGCAGCGGCGCGGGATTGTCTAGTTTTGTCAGGGTGTTATGGTACGTGGAGAAGGTGGGACTCCCATTTATCGATGCCTTTTGCAGCTCGGCCGACATGGGGGCGGCCGCGACCAGAATCAGGAACAGGGCGAGTCTTGAAAAGCTTTTCACGGCTGCGGGTTCTCCTATGGGATATTGCGTTCAGCCCGAGGATTCTCGGTGTTTGGAAGGCGAACTTCTATTTCCACTATACCGTTTTCCGGCACAACATGAATGACAGGATACTGTATCGGCTGGGGGTCTACCAAGAATAGCTTTCCCATGCCCACGACGTGGGGAGGCCGATGTCCATCGACTTCGATGCGGGTGATTATTCCCTTCAGCATGTTGAGTGTAACGCCGTTCTTCCAGACAAGCTCGTTGTCCACGAGTTCCGGGAACTCATGGCAAATAAAGGACCAAGATTCCTCGGACACGACAAACTTTGCATGGACCCGCCCGGGCCGGTCAAGTCTCGCTTCGATTTGGGGTGTCTCACCATTGGTTGCGGTGAGACTCGTTGTTGAGCCAGCGTTCGACAGGGTGACGAGGGGCTTTTCTTCGCCCTCCGCAGGGCCCGGATTGCTGCCCTGAAAGATCAGCTCTCCTCCGGCGTGGATCAGCAACTCGGACGTGTCCTTCAACGCGACCAGTAGCCCGTCGGGCTTCCAGTCCGCGCGGGCATAGGCCTCGCCGACGGAGGGGAAATGATAGGAAAGGGGGGCGTCGCCGGGTCCAGGCACCACGGTGGCGTCGTACCAGACATAGGCGTAGCCACCGAGCTCGAAGAGCAATTGTTCTTTGCGGGTTGGCGTGATATAGCGGGTCTTCTGGATCTGGCCGAGGGACTGGTCCCACAGGGCCAGGGTCTGGGCAGTGCCATTGCGGTATTCCCGGGCGAGGGCCAAGAGCACGGGTGCGTAATAGTCCAGTTGCCCGTAGGGCGGTGAAAACAAGACACTCTGATTGGGTTTATTCCAACCGGGTTTCTTTCCCGTAGCCACCGAGGCGAGGGCGAGGTCTGCTTTCATTTGCTTTTCGAAGGGCCGGTAGAGATCCTTGCCTGTCACCCGGCGGAGGGCATCCATAAAGAAGAGGCGGTAGTGCATGGTGGATGCCCAGAAGGTCGCCCCTTCGATTTGGGCTCCATCGTCTGCCAACCCCAGAGGGAGCAGGTGCTCCTCAAACTTTTTGGTCGTGAGCGCGAGCCAATCGGAGGCCTCGGGCACTTCGTCTAAGAGTGCCAGGGCCACCACGCCCAAAGAAGAGAACTCTACCACGGCATGATGGGTGTGGAAATCGGCCCCCGTCTTTTCCGGCGTGTTGAAATAGTCGGAGTAGTAGTTTCCCGCCGTTGCGGAAAGCATCGTGATGATTTCCGAACGCTCTTCCTCAGAAAACTGGTCATAGGCCAGATCGTAGGCTACCGCGATACCCTTGAGAAGGCGGGAGACGGCATAGGCCTTGCCCCCATCGGGTGTCGCATCGGCATCCGGTCGCCACGCACGACAAGAGGCCAGGGTCCACGCCCGGGTCGCCTCTCCATAAGTCGCCTCGCCACTCAGGGCATAGGCAAAGGCGAGGTGCTCCGTAATGGCCATGTCCATCATCATGGCGTAGAATCGGACATAGAGATTCTCATAGACCGGGTCGTCGGCTACCGGGGCTATCCAATCTTTGCGGGGCGTTTGCGTCAGGCACCAATCCGCGGACTCGGCGATATTTTCCCAGATGCGTGCATGAACACCCCCGGCGCGCAGTGCCCGTAGCGCGCTTTGCTCGGTTTTCGTGATATAGAGGCGGGGGTGGGTGCTCGGAATTTCCGCTCCGCCCGCCTGGCCAACGTAGACCAGCACCATAGCCAGAAAGATCACCGGTAGTAGTCGTCTCACGGGTTGTCCTTTATCGGTAGACAGGCAAAACGTCCTGCGTATTGATAGACCATGCGGAAGTCGTTCCTTTCTTCAATCAACCGACTACTTGTTCGAAATTTCTCGTCTCCGGGCTGCCGGGTTCACAACTGAGGGGATAAGACCCGCGCGGCGCCCTCCAGGATGTGTCGGAATGTCCGCTTTCTGGCAAGGTCCGCTTCCACGACCTGCGTCGCGGTTTCCGCATAGCCATCAATAATGCGGGTCAATTCCTCGGCGGGTTCGGCATCATAGAGCAACGCAGAAACCTCAAAATTCAGGCGGAGGCTGCGATAATCGAGATTGGCCGATCCCACCATGGACCAAGCCGTATCTACGACAATTAATTTCGAGTGAATCATCCCCGTGCTGTACTCATAGATTTCTACACCTTCCTCCAGCAGTTCCGCATAGAAACTTCGGCCGGCATACAGCGCAAGGGGCTGGTCGGTCGAGGAGGGGATGACAATACGTACCCGGACGCCACGCAAAGCCGCCTGCAGGAGGGCCATGCGCAAGACCGGTGAGGGCACGAAATAGGGCGTTACAATGTCGAGGGTTTGACGGGCTCCATTGAAGGCTTCCAGGAGCAGCCGTTCGAGGACGTGGTCCTGGCAATCGGGTCCAGTCGGTAATATCTGGACGGCATGCCCATTGTCTTCGGAGAGGGGAATGGGGGCCGGATGGTCCGTCGGAGTCTCCTCGGAGGCAAAGCGCCAGTCATCCAGGAAAATCGCCTGGAGATGGTTCACCGCCGGACCTTCGAGTTGCATATGGACGTTGTGCCATAGCGGGTACCTGGGGTTGCGGCCCCGATCATCGTCGCTCACATTCTGGCTGCCGATAAAGCCGATGGAGCCATCAACCACAAGAATTTTCCGGTGATTCCGGAGGTGGGGGCTCCATCGCCGTTTCCACGTGGCCAGGGGAAGGAAAAAGGCCACGTGTACACCGGCATCCAGAAAAGGCTGAAGAAAGGTCTGATTTTGCGTGAGAGAACCAACCGCATCCATCAATACACGACAGGTTATCCCCGCCGCTGCCCGTTCAATCAGGAGATCGCGAAGTTCCGTGCCGGTTTCATCGGGCCACCAGATGTAATACTCCATGTGAATGGATTCGTTGGCTCCACGTATCGCCTCCTTCCAGGATTCGTGGATAGCGTCGGAGTCACTGTAGAGCGCATAGCGATTCCCCCGGGTCACCAGGGCACCAGCGAGTTTGGTGCCCACTTCTGCGGCGGTGCGAAAGGTACCGAGGGTGGCCGTTTTTTCCACCCATTCCCCTGCGGGAATCCGGGGCCGACCACAGGTGCCCCGTTTTCGCTGGGCCCGCAACATCACGCGATTTTCCCCCATACGGGCGTAGGCCAAGGCGCCCACAAAGGGTACGAAGAGGATGAGCAGCAACCAGACCAGCATGGCACCCGGTTCGAAGCGCTGTCGAAGTAAACTGGCGCTCAGGGGCAGGGCGACTAGGGCATGCAATACAATAAGCGTCAGCAGCACGAAAAGGGGCACGTGGGATGGGACTTCCTATCGTTGGGGCGGTGGCGATTCGGTGCCAGTGCCATCGAAATATTTACTTTGGCTCTTCAGATTGGAGGTAGGCAAAGAGGTTACGCAGTTCATCGGGCGTCAGCGGGGCGATGAGGCCTTCTGGCATCAGGGAAATTCCGGCTTCCCGAATCTCCGCAATGTCACCCGTGGCGATGGTGGTCTTCTCTTCGTTGGCGTTAAGCAGGGTGACACTTCCAGGACTCCGCTCGGACACGATCCCATTGTAGAAACCACCATCTTTCGTTTCTACGGCAAACTGCACATATTCCTTTCGCACCACGAGATTGGGGTTCACGAGACTCACCAGCAGGTAGTCTGTGTCCATCCGGTTGCTCTGGGTGAGATCGGGCGCCACGGAATGGCCTTCGCCGAAGAGCGTGTGGCATTGGGCGCAGTTTGCGGTAAAGATGAGGCTGCCCGCCTTGGGGTCGCCGGGCTGGGCCCGAAGGTCATTGTTCAGTCGCCGCATTTCTGCGAGGAGGGCTTCCGGGGTGCCACCGCCCACGTTCCCCCAGTGGGCCTGCACCAACGCGTCCAATTCCTCGTCCTTGTGCTGGGCGACGCGGCGCAACTCAAAGACGGGGATGGCGTCGGCATCCAGCGCTTTCGTGTCGACCAGATTCAATAGATCCCGCGTCCAGTCGGCCCGGCTGAAGAGAAGCTGCCGGGTGTTCACCAGGAGGGTCGGGGGGAGCGTGGTATAGGCGTCCGTCAATGTGGAGCCGATGATTGGGGCGTCAAAGCGTCGGAGGGCATTGAGGGCTTCCAGACGAATTTTATCCGGTCCGTCTTTCGTAACCAATGCGAGTAATTCGGGAACCATATCGGCACCCGTCGCTCGGGCGAGGGGTGCGATTAAGGCGATGCGCAGGTTTTCGTCGGTCCCACTGTCGCCCATGGTCTTTCGGGCCAGGGCCAGCGCAGGCGGATGTTCGAGTCGCGTGCCTAAGGCCAGGCGCACGGGGTTTGCAGGTTGCTCTTCCCACCGCGCAACCAGGGCTTCGCGTAACTCGGGAGAGAGGGGCGCCGCCACGTGTTCTTCGGCAGGTTCATCCGTTGCCGTTTCGGAGTAGGTGTCGTAGAGCACGCCACGCATGGTGCTGCCCTGTCGTCCCGCACGGTCGTCGAGCCCTTGGGCCACATGCTCGAGGAGGGTATCCACCTGGGCCACGTCATAGGGCCGGGTGAGGACCAATGCGCAGGCATCGTCCCACGCGGGATTGCCTTCGGCGACGAGACGGCGCACCAGCCGGGGGCGCAGGGCATTGGCCACCAGCGGCGAAGGATTACTCAGGAGGGGGCCATCCTGTCGGGCAGCGTCTGCACTGTTAGGCTCGATGGCCCACCACAGAAGCAGGGGGAGAAAGGTGTCGCTATCCTCCGTCGCATTCTCCAGCACGGCGTCGACGACACGGAGGGTCTGCTCCGGGGCCAGGCGTTTTGCCGTGGCGGCCAGTTGGGCCAATACGCGCACATCACTCTCGCTCCGCGCCAGCGCGGCCAGGGCGTAAACGGCCTCCTGAGCAACCGTGCCATGGTCAGCGATGAGACGGACGGCCCAAAAGCGAAACATAGGATCTTCATGTTTCAACAAGGCGCTAAGTTCGCCATCGGAAAATCCGCCCACGGCAAAGTGAGTCCAAAGACTTTCCAAGGCCTCCCGCCGGTTTTCGGATTGGCTGATTTTTGCTGCCAGGGCGGGCAAGACAGATTGGTCCTGACGGGAAGCCAGGAGCACCCGCGCCCGTCGGGCAAACCAGGCGTTTTTGTGGCTAAGGAGTTCGATGAGGGCCGCGTTGTCATAATCGCGCAGGTCAAAAGGAGCTTCCGCCGGGTGATTTTTCGGGGCGATGCGATAGACCCGCCCGTTTGTTCTATCCCAGGTGGCGTCGGGGTCGGGGTGGGCCATGCGGGCATCATGCCAGTCACAAACATAGATGGCCCCGTCGGGCCCGGTCGTCACATCGCTGGGGGCAAACCACGTGTCATTGCTATCGGCGAAGGTGCCCTCCAGGGTGCTCTCGAAGGTAGAACCTTTTGGCGTCAGGCGGCTCCACTGGAGAAAGTGGGAGAGGAGGTTCCCATCAATAAAGGTGTTGTTGAATCGCTCCGGCAGGGCACCGCCCTGATAAATCTGCCCACCCGTCGCCACATGGCCACCCTTTGCATCGTTGTGGGTCACGTGGTCAAAATAGCCATAGGTGTAGGGGTTGTGGAGGTCGCCATGTTTCCCGAAGCTTTTCCAATAATAGGCACCCTGCATGGCGTGGATCATGAGGTAGGGCCCATAGTTGGTGCTGGCGAGCAATTGTCCATCCTGGTCGTAGTCCAGACCCCACATGTTGCCACCGCCCTCGCAGAAGAGCTCAAACTCCTTGGTGCGGGGATGGTAGCGCCACACACCCTGTTGAAACTCGATACCGCGAATGTGGGCCGTCACCGTACTCCCCTGGAGGCCATAGAGCCAGCCATCGGGGCCCCACGTGAGGGAATTGGCTACCGAGTGGGCGTCTTCCATACCGAAACCCGTGAGGCAGACCTCCGGGTCACTATCGGGCACGTCGTCGTGGTCCTTGTCGGGATAGAAGAGTAAATAAGGCGTCTGCAGCACGAAAACGCCGTCGTAGCCAAAGGCGAGACCCGACGCGAGATTGAGGCCGCTCACAAAGTCCTTCGAAGATTCGGCAACACCGTCGCCATCATCGTCGATGAGAATAGTCACTTTATCGCCCCCTTTGGGGCCATAGGGCGGGGGCTCGGGAAGGCGGTCGTATTTGGTTCGGGAATAACGATCCACCGCAACCCGCTTCAAATCGGCCGGGTTGGGATATTGAATGTATTGAACCACCCAGAGCCGTCCCCGGTCATCAAATTCAATCGCGACGGGTTGGCGCACCTGGGGTTCACTCGCGACGAGGCTCACGTCCAGATCGTCGGCAAGGGACATTTTTCCGGCGGCTTCGGTCGGGGGATAACCCTGAGTCAGTGCGGTGGAAGAAAGTAGCAAGGCCAGTGAGGTGATCACCAAACGGTGTCGTGGAGAACACAACCGAAAACGAACAGGAAACAGCATAGTACAGTCCAAGCTCCAGATGAAATTCCGATGTTGCCTGGGGATACGCGCCCAGCACCGCGCCCAATAAAACCAGTCTAGCGGGGAGGCTGTTTTATTGCAACCTGAGTGTTGAGCATCAACTGATATGATGCCTTGTGACAGGGTTTGATTCCGAAATATTGCAACTACGGCTTTGGCCTCGCGTATAGCACGTTTTCCAATAGCAACTTTTTATTATCGACGAATTGGTTGGGGGATTTTGAAAAATTCCTGTAAGCCTATACAGGTTGTGATCAGAGTCGAAACTCTATAACATAACCAGTACTATTATCATCTGCTCTAGTATTAACCAAGGAGAGCGTCGAGAGCTATGGATACGGGCATTGATCCAAAAGAATCTGATTTCGATATAGCGGCAAGGTTTGCAACACTATTAGGCTCAATCGAAAATCTCGACGGAGAGCAATATGCTCTAATAGAAAATGAAAGAGATTTTGGGAAGGCAATGTCTAAACACCTTGATGAGCAGCAACTTCAGGCGGAGAATTTGTCGCAGAAGGCGAACAATTTAATGGGTGAATTGAATTCTCTATTTCGTAAAACAGAAAAGTTTCATCGCTCATTTCTAGAAGAAAGAGATAATTTGGCCACTGAACGGGAACTCTTTGAGCTCGACAAGCAAGACCTGCAGCTGGATCGTGAAGAATTTGAAGCCGGTGAGTTGAAAAGTCGGATGGAACAGAATTCGGAGTTTGAGAGCGACAGGCGAGACTTTAGTGACGCGAAGGAAATATTTGAACGGGAAAAGAAAGGGTTTGAACTTGAGCGATTACGAATAGATGCAGAGATGAAATCCAAGCGTCTCGCTCTAGAAGTCGAGTATCAAGCGCGTTGCGCTGAGTTGGTCGATGATTCTTCGCGACATCAAGAAGTCTCGCAATTAGCAGGTAGTAATTCGCTCCGCTTGGTCGTACCAGAGCAAGCGCGTGATGAAGAAAGTTCCTATATCCAAGCATTTACATTGCTGCAGGAATACCTCGAAAGTACGTTCGGGATGTTACCTTTTCGTACACAAATTCTATCGACAGACCGCCGAGAAGTAAATCTTCAGAATTCGATATCTTGGCTAATGCTCAATATACACACCAAACAGGCACTGGAGCGCTTGAAAATTCGAACTTACGGAGATTTGCTCAACTGTACAGCTGAGGATATTCAAAGAAAGGCGGGTCTATCCGATGAGCAACTCCGCTACCTCCAAGAAAAGATGGGTTATGCGGGGATTTCCTTTGAGTCCATCACACCCTCGGTCGGCTCACCGGACGACCCTGTGCAATGGATTAAATCATGTATAAGAATGCTCGGCGGAGCGTCGAATACTGAGAATAAAGTGGTGCAGAATCTCGAAGTAGTAGATGAGGAGTCAATATATAGTACTCCGAGAGCTTCTGATGATTTAGGTACAACTCAGAGTGAGCAAAGTACAAATCTGTCTCGTGGTTCATCGGAAATTATTGCGAGTACTGATACGCGTCGAAGTTCCGCTGTCAGGCGGGTTTATTCGGTTTCTGCGGAAAGTTGGTTTGCCGCATTTAGGTTATCAGAAAGATTAAATAAGTTTTCGCCCGAGGAACGTATGCTATTACGCGACACTGGGGAATTGATTAGGGCCCAATCGTCGATTGAAGATACACATGCGGATAAAGTTATTTTCTTGTATACCGCACTCCACGCGGCTATGGAAAATCAGGCATCGGGCTCAGAAACTGGTGCGTCTGGGTTGCCTGCCTCGACAGATAATCGTCTGGGGGAAAATTCTTCGGCAGAGATGCTAAAACGAAGCACGATAGATTCACCGCTACTTAGTCGGGCCAATCTCATCGATTGAGGAATGAAAATCAGATGCAGTGGGAAGAGAAGCTACGTAGCATTGGTGCCGGGGCAGTTGTCGACAAAGGTGTAAGCGTCAAGTATGACGGAATTCGACTTCCAAGGTTTATATCAGAATTCTTGTTGTCAGAATTCATGATTCGCTATGGTGATCAAGAAGAAGCGATAAAGCGGATGTCTGAGTTTATTGACAACAATATCCCTCAGCCGGGACATGCATCACAGTGGCATAACCGACTTCGCCTGGGTGAGAGATGTGAATTGATTGATAGTGTGCGTGTTGCGGTTCATATGGAGCAACTCGAGACGGAACCGATGGTGAGTATTCCATCAATAGGGCTGCGAAAGACGCGTATTGATTCCGCGCTGCTCGATGCCAATCCTCGACTATTAAGGGAGGGGATCTGGGGTAAGGCGACCTTGGAAGCACGAAATGGCATGGTTTGGCTTGTGGATCTTAAGCCGTTTCAAGTTTCTGACGTTTCTATCGATGGTTTCATGGAGATTCGGAAGAATTTTACTCGTGATGAATGGGCAGAGATACTCGTCAGTACAATCGGTCTGTCACCCCTAAACTTTTCGGATCATAGAAAACAACTTATCCTGATTTCGCGATTACTTCCATTGGTCCAATCGCAGACTTTTCTCATAGAACTGGGCCCCCCCGGTACCGGCAAGACCTTTGTATTGGACAAGCTATCTACTCGCTCTTTTGTGATTTCTGGGAGCAAGATTAGTCCCGCGCAGCTTTTCTATGATATTAGAGCAAAAACGGAAGGGCTATTACGGCAGTATTCCGCCCTATTGTTAGATGAGGTTGACAAAGTTCATGACAAAGAGCTTTCGGAAGAGGTTGTAAATAAACTCCTAAAATATATGGAATCGGGTACGTTCGATAGAGGGGGATTGGAATTTCAAAGTGATACATCGTTAATCATGGTGGGGAATTTACCTCAGGGGTTTCGTTCGGGTGGCCCAGTAATTCAGACTCTGCCAAATAAATTCACCCACGAGGCATTTTTGGATCGAATAAATGGAATACTACCCGGTTGGGAACTTTCCGCCGTTATGCACTCTTCTTCAAGTCTCACAAAAACCTGGGGCTTTTCAGCAGACTATTTCAGCGAAGTATTAGAGCATCTACGGCAACTAGACTGGGTACCAGAACTACGTCACAGAATTTCCTTTGATGGGTGTTCCATTCGTGACGAAAAGTCGATCATGAGAACTGTGGCGGGTCTTTGCAAGCTCATGTACCCTGACAGGGTTATAACAGATGAGAACCTGCAGAGTATATTGGTCTTTTCCCTGGAGATCAGGCAGACTTTACTCGATGAGAGTGCGCTTCTTCACCACTCGCGTACGCGTCACATTTCGGCAACAGTAAGACAAACTTAGGAACGAGGGCGACTATGTTTCAAATTGATAGCACAAGTTCAATTCCGGCGTTTGAGCAGTTGGAGTTTTGTGTTAAGGCTGCTATGGCTTCGGGGCGGCTTCGCCCACATGAACAACTTCCGTCTATTCGCGAAATTGCAGATTCAGTCAACTTGAATCCTAATACCGTGGCCAAGACATTTCGTGGATTGGAAGTAGATGGGTTCGTTTACACACAGAGAGGTCGCGGTATCTTTGCGGGCGAGGACACTCGTGAAATGGGGAGCGAATTCTGCCGCTCGAAATTGAGTAAAATGTATTCTGAGATCCAAAAGCTTGCCTTAGATGCAGGTATTTCGATAAATGATTTGGCAATAGGAGAAGGGAAAGGATCTTAAGCGCGTTGATACCTCGTGTAACATCTTTATGGGACCTGAAAACTACAAGTGTCGCATTAGTACGAGAAGGAGAATTTACATATTTATGAGCCCGCTGATTGGCCGCTTTCTGAAGTGTTTGTTGTTAATCACTGCGCTTCTTGGGGCGTTAAACTCGGCGTCTGAACGCCCCAACATCATCCTCCTCATGGCCGATGACCTCGGATGGGGCGATGTGGGTTTCAATGGCGGCGAAATCATCCAGACGCCTCACCTGGACGCCATGGCGGCGGCGGGCCTGAAATTTAATCGCTTCTACGCGGCCGCGCCCGTGTGCAGTCCTACCCGGGGGAGTTGTCTCACAGGACGACATCCCTATCGCTATGGCATTCCCTTTGCCAATGAAGGCCATCTGAAAGAAGGTGAACGGACCCTGGCGGAAGTACTGAAGGGGCAGGGCTATCGCACGGGACATTTTGGCAAATGGCACCTCGGCACCTTGTCGCCCGACTACTCGGGGAAGAAAGGGCGCGGCGGTCTGGAGCACTATGCCACGCCGGGGATGAATGGTTTTGACGAATGGTTCAGCACGGAGTTTGCCGTCGCCACCTGGGACCCCTATGACCCCGCCAATTCCCATTTGGGCAAGGACGTGCCCTTTGACACACGGGCGCTCTATTGGCACAACGGCGTCAACGTGGAAGGCGGCCTCGAAGGCGACGACTCCCGCATTATCATGGACAAGGCCATTCCCTTCATCGAGGACTCCGTAGCCCGATCGAAGCCCTTCTTCTCCGTCATCTGGTTTCACGCACCCCACAATCCGGTTGTGGCGGGCCCAGAGTACCGGGCGCGCTATGGGCAATACGATGAGGATGCCCAGCACTATTATGGGTGCGTCACGGCCCTGGACGAACAAGTGGGACGGCTCCGTGCGACCCTGCGTACCCTCGGTGTAGCGGAAAATACCATGGTCTTCTTCTGCGCCGACAATGGCCCCGAGGGCGATGTGGCGGGGGGGCGAAATCAGGGTTCCAGTGGTCCCTTTCACGGCCGCAAGCGCTCCTTGTTTGAGGGGGGGATACGGGTGCCGGGGCTCCTCGAATGGCCTGCCGGGGTAAAACCGGGCACAGCGACAGACTACGCGGCGGTGACGAGCGACTATCTGCCCACCATCCTGGACGTGTTGGGTATTGAGCGAATTGACCAGCGCCCCCTGGATGGCGAGAGTCTCCTGCCCCTGATTCGGGGAAAGCGCACGATACGTAGCTCGCCCATCGCTTTCGAGACCAAAGGCGGCGCGGGCGAAATGTTGTCACGAAATTCGCCCCACGTGGCCCTGATCGAAGAGCGCTTCAAGTTGCTGACCGACTTCAGTGAAGATGGTGAGGAAGATCTGCTCTATGATCTGCTCGAAGACCCGGGGGAGACCAGGAACCTTGCTGGTACCCGGCAGGATCACGTATCGCGGATGAAGTCCATACTTTCCACATGGCGGGCCAGCTGCGCACGGAGCGACAGTGGGGCAGATTATGAGAGAATTGGCGGAAAGTAGCTCGTTTCGAGGTCTTGAGGGGGCTGGACGCCTGTGGACTGTGGTACTAATTGCCGGCGATGAAACCTCGGTAGATCGAAGCGCGTGGGGGTGGTCCTGTCAATGAGGTTTGCGATCTCGGGACGAAAAGGGTACTATGAAATTAGACGTTAGATTCCCGAATGTCGATAGAATGGTCGGCACTTTGCAATCTGAATTTCCTCACGGACTTCCGTTTCACCCCATCCCCTTCGATTTTGTTTCGTCGGTTTCGGTTGGGTGACCCCAGCGTATGAGTGCGCCGCTGTGTTTCAGCAACGCGTGCTTCGAAAGGACTACAATGAGAATTGGCATAATGTCTACCAGCCCTAAGATCTACTCCACGTCCAGACTCGTGGAAGCGGGGAAGGCGCTTGGTCATGACATGCAGGTCATTAACCACAAGCGGTGCTACATGAGTATCGCGTCCATGAATCCCGAAGTCCACTATCGGGGCAAGCCGGTTGAAAAGCTGGACGCGGTAATACCCCGAATTGGGGCATCTATCACTTTTTATGGTACGGCTGTGCTGCGTCAATTCGAAATGATGGGGGTCTACCCCGTCAACGAGAGTGTTGCCATCTCCCGTTCCCGCGATAAACTGCGATCCCTGCAATTACTCGCCCGAAAAGGTATTGGCCTGCCCGTGAGCGGATTTGCCCGGGAACCCGACGATATTACTGATCTTATCGATATGGTTGGTGGTGCACCCCTGGTTGTAAAATTGCTCCAGGGAACCCAAGGCATGGGCGTAGTCCTTGCCGAGACCAAAAAGGCTGCCGAGAGCGTTATTCAGGCCTTTTACGGCCTGGAAGCCAACATTCTGATTCAAGAGTTCATCAAGGAAGCCGGTGGTGCGGATATTCGGTGTTTTGTTGTCGGAGATAAGGTTGTTGGTGCCATGAAGCGGCAAGGACCTGCCGGCGAATTTCGCTCCAACCTCCACCGTGGCGGCACGGCCTCCCTGGAAAAGATTACGCCCCAGGAACGTTCCGTAGCGAAACAGGCGGCGAGAGTCATGGGACTGAATGTGGCTGGCGTCGATATCTTACGCTCGAATCATGGACCGGTCGTCATGGAAGTCAATTCCTCACCGGGCCTGGAGGGCATTGAGGCCGCGACAGGTAAGGATATTGCCTCTGCGATTATTAAGTTCATCGAAGGAAACGCACGAAGTGGTCGCACGGCCACCAGGGGCAAAGGTTAAGCCCCACAATCCAATCAATATATAAAGACAATGCGCTTGGAACCCAACATGAGTTCCAGGCGCATTTTATTTGTACGGTCTGGTGGTCCTTAGATTCTACAGGCGACCAAAGATTCCGTGGACCTTGGTCAACGGGAAGTTGTCCTGCTCGAACTTCAGGAATTCGACGTGTCCGTCGGCATAGAGTGTGTTAGCGCCACCGGGGTGAATAAGTTTCACCTGTCCCGGGTTTTCCGGACGCGCACTGGCACAACGCCCATGGAATACATACGGCACGCCCGACTCGATTTCGCCCATCGACTGTTGCTGGAGACCGATCTTCCCTTGCGGGAGATTGCACCGAGGACAGGTTTCGCCAACGAGTACCATCTGTCGCGGCTGCTCAAGGCCCGCTACGGACGGGGAGCCCGGGAATTGCGACGGGGCAAGTTCGTGGGAAACCAGTCCCAATAGCAGGGAGCGGCATTGGTGGACAATTGGGGGGTTAGCGACGTCCCGCGTGGCTTAACTTTTTGGTCCGGGTGAATTCCCGTGCTTTGGGTCGACCAATCGGTTTGCCATGATCGGGCATGAGGATGTGGTGCTGGCGCAGGCGGGCCTTCTGGTCGCGGGCGACTTCGATAGGCCGCATATACTGATCGACGCTGGCATAGAACATGGCCGTAGCCACAATGCCGGGCGTGGGGATGAAGCACTGCACCTGCTGGGGTTTCCAATTGCGCTCTTTGAGCCAGGCAGACAAATCACGCATATCCTCATCGGTGCAGCCGGGAAAGGCGCTGATAAGGTAGGGAATGACGTATTGCTCTTTACCGGCTTCGCAGGACTGCTCCTGGAAGAGGTTCAGGAACTTCTCGAATTTGTGGAACTTTGGTTTACGCATGAGTTTGAGCACTTTGTCAGACATGTGCTCGGGAGCAATCTTGAGTTGACCACCCACGTAGTCGTTCACCAGGGATTTCACGTACTCGCCGCCGTCTTGGGCCATGTCATAGCGAACACCACTGGAAATACGAAGGTGTTTTACCCCTTCCATATCGCGGATGGAGTTCAGCAAGTCGACCTGTTCGGCTTCGTTGGTCTTGAAATGTTTGCAGGGGTCCGGCGTAAGACAATCGGCCCGCTTACAGGTCGTTGGGTCGTCGGCACAATAGGAGCCCCACATGTTTGCGGTAGG
>CAXBPH010000103.1:0-21738 GCA_963977445.1 uncultured bacterium
CCGAAGGCACCGTCTGGTTCGCTACCGCAAAAGGCGTTGGCGCCATCAAACGGATTCCAATGACTTTGGCACAAAAGGCCGACTTCTACGAAGAAGAAGCGGAAAAATATATCCGACGGACGCCTTTCGGCTACCTTTCTGAAGTCTCGACCGACGCGCCGGGTGATACGAGCGTCATCCACTATAACGACAGTGACAACGACGGCCTTTGGACCAGCATGTACGGTGCCGGTGAATGTTTCGCCTACGGCGCTACCAAAGACCCCAAAGCCAAGGATCGGGCAACCCGCGCCTTTGAGGCCCTGCGCTTTCTACAGAAAGTCACCCAGACCGGTGATATTCGCCCACCCAAGGGTTACGTAGCCCGTACCGTTCGTTCCACCGATTTGCCCGACCCCAATGTCGGTCGCGTAGAACGGGACAAGGAAACCAAGGCCACCGACGATTCACAGTGGAAGGTTTATGAGCCCCGCTGGCCCAAGAGTGGTGACGGAAAGTGGTATTGGAAGAGTGACACCAGTTCAGACGAGCTTGATGGCCACTTCTTCTTCTACCCCCTGTACTATGACCTGGTCGCCGAGACCCCCGAAGAAAAAGAGCGGGTCAAAGAAGTCCTTCGTGATCTCATTGATCACATGATCGATCATAACTTTACCCTCACCGACCACGATGGCACGCCCACCCGCTGGTCGGACTACAGCCCGGAATCCCTCAACCACAACTGGGTATGGTGGTCCGAGCGGGGCCTCAAGTCCCTTAGCATTTTGTCCTACCTTACGGTAGCAGAGCATATGCTGGGCGACCAGAAATACACCGATGCCATCAACATGCTTATGGCGGATCATGCCTTCGACACCAACGCCATGGTAACGAAGATTCAGCGTGGCGTCGGCTCCGGTAACCAATCCGATGATGAAATGGCCTTCATGAGCTACTACAACATCGTGAAATACACCAAGAATGAGACCTTGAAACAGGACATGCTCTACTCGTTCTATTCCTACTACATTCTCACCGAACCCGAGCTCAATCCCTACTTCAATTTCTCCTACGCCGCGATGGCCGAAGGAGCTATGTTCACGAATCCATGGGGCACACATCCCATTCCACCATGGGACGGATGGCTCACCGACAGTGTAGAAACTCTGAAGGACTTTCCGCTGGATCGATTCAACTGGTCTCACAAGAACAGCCACCGTCTTGATTTGGTCAAACTGAATCGTCAGGCCGCCTTTGAGCCCGCCGAGCCCGACCAGCCCATCCGTCGCGGCTACCGCAACAATGGCAAGGTATTGCCGGTGTCGGAGCGCTTCTTCAATCACTGGAATACCGACCCCTGGCACCTCGACTACGGCGGTAATGGTCAGGGATTGGGAAGTGGAACGGTATACTTGCTGCCCTACTACATGGGTCTCTATCACGGCTTCATCGAGGAAACCGAATAAGAATCCCGACTAACCATCTATTTCGAACCGCGTCACGAAACAATTCGTGGCGCGGATTTTATTTGGTGCGAAACGCGTACCAATGGGTATATAAGATGTAGTCTCAAATCACATTGAGCCAACCCAGGAACCCTGGCAGTGTCACGACACAAGCCAGCTGCTCAAAAAGACGTGAACACGACGTCGGCACTCCCGCACCGACGTCTCCAACACCACCAGCAACCTGTTCAATCAATAAGGCCTTCCAAAATGATAACGTCGTTTCTTCGGACCACCCTTGCTGTTTTTTCTATTCTCATCGCTGGCCTGGGGGCCATTGCTGCCCCCTTGGGCCCGCCGACGCCCCTCGCCATCAGCGAAAATAGTCGCTATCTTGTACACACCGATGGCACCCCGTTTTTTTACCTTGCCGATACGGCTTGGGAGCTTTTTCATCGACTCGACCGTGAAGAAGCGGAATTGTACTTGCGCAATCGGGCCGACAAAGGTTTCACGGTCATTCAGGCCGTGGCTCTCGGGGAGCTCGAAGGCTTAACGGTGGGTAACGCCTTCAATGAATTACCCTTCATTGATATGGATGCCTCGCGCCCCAACGAACAATATTTTGCCCACGTCGATTGGATTGTCGAAAAAGCAGCGTCCTTGGGCCTCTATATCGGCCTGTTGCCCAGCTGGGGCTGTTGGGTCGGGGGGAACGATCCTGGACAGCCCAACAACGACTTTATCAATGGGAACAACGCAGCCGCCTACGGTGCCTATTTGGCGCAACGCTATGTGGACAAGCCCATCATATGGATACTCGGTGGTGACCGCATGCCCACCAATTCCAGAGCTGCGTGGGAGGCCATGGCCGCCGGCATTCGAAGCGTTGTGGGGAAGGACCAACTGATTTCCTATCATCCCTCTTTGGAGTACAATGGGGAACTCCATGATGCACCCTGGCTCGACTTCACCATGATTCAGAGCGCACACTCCTCCTCGACCACCAACTATGTCGGTATCGAACGGGAATATGCCCGAATGCCCGTCAAGCCCTGCATGGACTCGGAACCGGCCTATGAATTTCCGCCGGGAACCGCACCAGCACATATCGACGTGGGGCCCACACAGATTCGTCGCAATGCCTATTGGGCCATCTTCGCAGGGGCCCATGGCCACGCCTACGGCACACACCCCGTCTGGCAGATGTATGACGTGGGTCGCAAATCCGAATGGTTTGCCCAGTCCCCGTGGCACCAGAACCTGGATCTTCCCGGGGTAAGCCAGCTGCCCTTTCTCAAACGCCTGATGCTGAGTCGTCCATTCCTGACACGCATTCCAGACCAGTCCGTAATTGCTTCAGATATCCCCCAGGGGCTTGCACGCCTGCAGGCGACCCGCGATGGCGTAGCGGGTGCTCAGGACGCCACCTACCTCATGGTCTACTTTCCCCAACACGCACGTGCCTCAATTAACACCGCACTCATAGGAAGTCCTTCTCTAAAAGGATGGTGGTTTAATCCACGGACCGGTGTAAGCACGGCAATTGAAGCGTGGGCAAACGCAGCCGTCAAGGAATTTGAAACTCCCAACGACCAAGAGGACGCGGACTGGATCCTCATAATTGACGATGGGACGAAGACCTACCAGGCACCCTGACGTCGGGCAATGGGACCGACGCTATGGCGCGTTGCTATGAAGACGTCCGCGGGTTGTGTTCCATTGACAATTCAAGTACGTATTGGTAACGTGACACCAGCGGCAGTGAAGGACTTCGGATTGCCTTCACCGGATAAAACCATGCAGAAAACGGAGCAGTAAATGTCAAATCTTTCCCTTCGGACAGGTATACTTGTCGGCATTGTGGCAGCCGTCACTTCATTGTATTCGCCCGTTGCGATGGCAGACACGTCACCCTTAAAAATAAGCGAGAATGGCCGGTACCTGGTACACACCGACGGCACGCCGTTTTTCTATCTCGGCGATACGGCCTGGGAACTTTTTCATCGTTTAAATCGTGAAGAGGCCGAGTCCTATCTTCGAAATCGGGCCGATAAAGGCTATACGGTCATCCAGGCGGTAGTCATCGCAGAAATCAGCGGCCTGACCCGGGGAAACGCCTATGACGAAAAACCCTTCATCGCAAAAAGTTCCGAGCGCCCCAACAAGGACTATTTTGCCCATGTCGACTGGATTGTCGACAAAGCAGAATCCTTGGGCCTCTATATCGGCATGTTGCCCAGCTGGGGACGTTGGGTCGGTGGCAACGATGAAGGCAAAGACTACAACGATTTCTTCAATGAGACGAATGCCCAGGCCTATGGGGAGTTCCTGGCAAAGCGATACGTTGACAAGCCCATAATCTGGATCCTGGGTGGCGATCGTCAGCCCACCAAAACGCGGGCCGTCTGGGATGCCATGGCCGCCGGAATTCGCAGCGTTGTGGGGGAGAAGCAGCTGATGAGTTACCACCCCCGGACGGACACCTCGACAGAGCTCCATGGAGCCTCCTGGCTCGACTTCAATATGATTCAGAGTGGCCACTCGCCAGAGAGCGTAAACTATGGAGCCATCGAACGGGACTACGCGCTGGTACCGATAAAACCTTGTATGGATTCGGAACCGGCCTACGAATATCCCCCGGACGCCATGCCGGAGAACCGTCCCGTTGGCGCGATCCAGGTCCGTCGCAACGCCTATTGGGCCCTGTTCGCAGGTGCCCATGGCCACACCTACGGCACCCACCCCATTTGGCAGATGTATGACGTGGGCCGCGAGCCACGATGGGATGTGACGACGCCCTGGCACCAGAGTATGGATTTGCCGGGGGCCAGTCAGTTGCCCTTTCTCAAACGTCTGATGCTGAGTCGCCCGTTCCTGACACGCATTCCCGATCAAACTGTCATTGCTTCTGAGATCCCCCAGGGTATCGCACGTATTCAGGCTACCCGGGATGGACAACCCGGTGTCCAGGATGCCACCTATCTCATGGCCTATTTCCCGAAACACGCGACGGCCACCATAAATACGGCGCTTATCACGGGCGACTCGCTTGAGGGATGGTGGTTCAATCCACGCACAGGGGAGAGCACGCCCCTCGAGGCCTGGAAAAAGACGAACACCCGCGAAGTAACCCCGCCGACAAACGTCGATGGGGAAGACTGGGTCCTGGTTATTGATGATGCGTCAAAAGGCTATGAAGCCCCCTGAAACCGGCAATGAGTGAGGACGGCACCATGGAATGTCTGTGCGGGTACTCTTTTGTGAAAGCATTGTTGGAAGGGAAACGGCCCTACCAGAATTATGCACTGATAGACGACGACCAGTACCAGGAATTCCTGGGGGCAGAGTTGAAGGTCGCCGAATATCCTACGTTGAATAACATAAGCGACGCTTCCCGCTTTGTCGGGAACCTTCGTCACTGTCCCGAGTGCGGCACCGTTGGCATCAGCTGGCCAGACACCGACAGACCCGATTCCTACTTCAAGGAAATTACACCATGACCCCGGAGACATTTCAAAAACATGCGCTGGCCTTCCCGGAAGTTACGGAAGAGCCCCATTTCGAAAAGACATCGTTTCGTATCCGTAAGAAAATTTTTGCCACCATGAGTCTCGACACCGCCGAAGTGGTCTTGAAACTCAGTCCCCTCGAACAACGGGTCATCTGCGACAATGGCAACGGTGCCTTCAATCCCGTAATGGGGAGCTGGGGTGAGAAAGGGTGGACCGCCGTCAATCTCAAGAAAGGCGAACGCCGGCTCATCCTCGACGCCATGGCCTGCGCGTACGGCCTCGTAGCGCCAAAATCGCTGGCCAACGTCGTGCTGCCAGACAAAGAGCGCGAGCAATAGGAAGCTGAGTTCTCCCAGCACATACCCCGCCACGGGGTGCCTGCGCCTCAGGCTGCCAACAATTCCTGTAGGCCGCCTACAATCATCTCGCCGCCAATGGCCCCCACAAACGGGGCCATCATGCGCATCAACACATCGAAGTGCTTGGCCAATCGGATTTTCCGCTACGTTTCACCCGTTCGAAATAACCAGTACACACTAAAGATGAAGGCCATGTTGGTTGCCAGCACGCCCAAAATAAGCCCAGAGGCCATGGGAGCGGGATATAACTGCCCCATGAGAATGCTCACCCAAAGCATGCCCGGGCCGACCATATAGGGCAACGTAATGTTCGGTGCCAAATCAGAAATGTCTCCGCGAAACAACACGGTACTACCTTCGCCAACCGTAATAAATCGATACGCGACATAGATATTAAACAGACCACCGAAAACCCGTAACGATCCAAGACGAACCTGAAACACCTGATCGAGCAAAGGTTCCCCAAATAACGTGAACACCACAAAATCAGAAACGAATAAAAAGAAGCCCGAACGTGGACACCAAGGAAGGTGCGAAAGTCCAGGCGATCAATAAGTTCGCGCAGGTAGAGCGCCTGGAAAAAGGGGGCGAGAAAAATCAACATGAGGGCAAATAACTTCAACAGATTCAGGACTCCAGTACGGCATTGAGAAATTCTCGGGTACGAGGGTGTTTCGGATCGGAAAAAATTTTCTCGGGCGTATCTATTTCAAGAACTTTTCCATGATCCATGAAAGCCACCCTATCGGAAATCTCCTGGGCGAACCGCATTTCATGGGTCACGAGTATCATGGTCATATCGGTTTCATGGGCCAACTCGCGCAACACGTTGAGCACTTCGCCGACGAGTTCCGGGTCCAGGGCGGAAGTCACTTCGTCGAAAAGCATTACCTTAGGCTGCAACGCCAGGGCCCGCGCAATGCCAACCCGTTGCTTTTGTCCACCGGAGAGTTGCGCTGGATAGGCGTCGAGCTTGTCACCGAGCCCCACCCGTTCCAACAATTGACGGCCCCGGTCTTCCGCCTCAGCGCGAGACATCTTTTGAACATGTCGTGGTGCCACCGACACGTTACCCAGCGCGGTCATGTGAGGAAAAAGGTTGAAGTGTTGAAACACCATCCCGATTTCAGAACGCATCTTCTTCAGGTGGCGTCGATCGGCAGGGACGTCTACGCCGTTTCGCTTCATATGCCAGAGACGCTCGCCCTCGATTTCGATGCTTCCGGCGTCGGGCTTCTCCAAGGTCATCAGAATCCGGAGGAAAGTCGATTTTCCTGAACCACTCGGGCCGATTATGGAGAGCTTCTCGCCAGCCTGAATGTCCATATCGAAAGATTTCAACACCTCGGTAGATCCAAATTTCTTGCAGAGGCCCTTTATGGAAAGCATGGGGGCGTCACTCATATTCTTAACTCCTGCGCACCAAAACGTTGCTCCGCCCATCGTACGCCGCGGGCAGCCACCAGACTGAGCAACAGAAAGAGTCCGCCAACAAGGGTGAGCGGTTCCAGGTAGCGAAAGGATTCAGAGCCAATAATCTTGGCCGTCTGTAGCAGTTCAAGCACGGTAATGGCGGATAGCATGGGCGTATCTTTAAACATGGCGACCAGATAGTTGCCCATGGCCGGAATGGTCGGGGGGAGGGCCTGGGGAAGAATCACATAGCGCCAGGTCTGGGCCGGTGTGAAGTTCATGGCCTTGGCCGCTTCCCACTGCCCCTTGGGCACCGATTCTATTCCGGCACGATACACTTCCGCAATATAGGCACTGTAATGAACACCGAGGGCCACAATACCCGCCACCATGGGGGAGAGGCGAAGACCCACTTCTGGAAGGATATAGTAAAGAAAGTAAATTTGCACCAATATGGGGGTGCTACGAATAAACTCTACCCAGTAATGGGTCACAAAGGCCAACGGGCGAAAAGGACTGCGGCGCAGGAGCACCCAGACCAGCCCCAACACCGAAGCTAGCAGCATACCCAGGATGGTCGCATACACGGTGACGCGAAGTGCCCAGAGCAGTTGGGGGAGGATCGACCATGCAAAGGCCCAATCGAAAATCACGACGTGCCCTCCAGATGCCATCCTCGTTTCAAACGGACTTCGATGCGACGCACGAGAAAGACCAGGCACTGGGCAATGACGAAATAGATTACCAGCAACATGCCAAACACCTGGGCCGTCTGCAAGGTCTCTGCACGCAGAATCATGCCCTTAAACGTAAGATCACCCAGCGTAATCAGCGAAACGAGGGCCGTGCTCTTCAAAAGCTCGATCAGCAGGTTTCCTGCAGGAGGCAATATCGAAATAATCGCCTGAGGAACGATAATAAGCCACAGGCGTTGCAGGGGAGAGAAATTCAGGGCCGTGCTGGCTTCATATTGACCTTTGGACACCGACTGAATCGAACCCCGAACGAGTTCTGCACCATAGGCTCCAATATTGAGACCCAGTACGAGAATGCCGGCCGTCATGGGGGAGAGGCGGACGCCAAACAAGGGCAACCCATAGAAAAACCAAAATAACTGCACCAAGGCAGACGTTCCACGGAAGACTTCCACATAGACATTCGCAGGCCAACGCACCCACCGCGTAGCACTAAGTTTTCCCAGACCGGCCACCCATGCGAGTACACATGCGACGACGGCACCCCCCAGGGTCAATTGCAGGGTAACCCAGAGGCCCTCCAAAATGGGGGCCACAAGATGTGTCGGGATGGACATGGTGTCAGCTAGCGCCCACAGAGCTCGGCTGCGGTAACCGTGCCGGGAAGATTGGCCGCTGTAAATCCGAAGGGTGAAACCAATTTGCTGTGCGCATCACTTCCAATAAACTCAGTCAGAATCTCATTGACGCCGGTTACCAGCGACTGATCTTCCGGACGGAATCCAAAAGCGCCATAGCCCTTTACCGAAACACCATCTATCACCGGATCCGTGAAGGGGGCAGCCTGCTCAATGGCCCCATCGGTGGTCTTGCCCATCAAATCCTGGATGGTCAAATCCGTCGCGGCAAAGGCATCGATGCGGCCTGCACGGACGCCATCCAAACCGCTAATGTTGTCTGGAAAAACTACAATTCGGTCGAGAGGCACATTGAGTTTTTTTGCATAACCATGTTCCACCGCACCAGCCATCACGCCCAGGCGCGCCGAGTCGTGGCTGGCGACCCCTTCAAAACTGTGAAGGTCCATGGGATTGCCTTCTGCTACGACAAAAGCTTCGCCAATGGTATAGGTCGGATTTGAAAAGGCGATTTGGGTGCACCGCTCCGGGGTTACATACATTCCAGCCGCGATCACATCGAAACGATTGGCCTTTAATCCAGGTATGAGCGCGCCGAATTCTGTCAAAACACCTTTGACTTCGGTCACGCCCAGGGTCTTCATGACATAACGAATTATTTCTGGCGCTTCGCCCGTCAGGCGATTAGACGCAGAATCCATATAGGCATAAGGGGCTTCGTTGGCATAGCCCACCCGAACAACGCCCGTTCGCTTAATGCGTTCCAGGGTCGTTTCGCCGTCTGGACCCGACGTGCCCGGTTGGCATGCCGTGAGTCCCGCAAGGAAAAAGCAGAGTGCCCAATAGGAATACTTCATTGCGTTCTTATCCGTTCCATCCCGCAGGATGTTGAGAGACGACGTTCGACTAATCGGACACGCTTCCTGATTTTTTGATTTCTGCATTGAAATCTACCGGGATCAATGCCTCTGGTGAGCGGTTCCCGAGGTACCACGGGCGGCGATGCTCTGCCGCGTAGGGCTCTTCCAGGGCATTGTCCATGCTGTTGTATACGAAAAGAGCGTTTCTTCGTGGGTAGGGGGTGATATTGCTGTTGGAGCCATGCATCGTGTTGCTATCGAAAAGCAGCACCGAACCGGCCGCACCCTTGGGAATAGCGATGCCCCCCTGATCGGTGAGCCATTTCATTTGTTCGTCGCTGGGCACTCCGAAATCTTGTTTCTTGAGTGACTGCTGGTAGTGATTATCGGGGGTCAACTCGGCACACTGACAAAAATATTTGTGAGAACCGGGCAACAGCATGAGCGGCCCGTTAAAATCATAGTTGTCGGTAAGCGCTATAGAACAGCTGATGGCACGCATTTCCGGCATGCCATCCTCCGTGTGCCAGGTCTCAAAATCGGAATGCCAATAGAATTCCTTCCCGCGAAATCCCGGCTTGAGATTCAGACGGGTCTGGTGAAGATAGACTTCTGTACCCAAGAGATGACGGACGATGTCCAGCAGACGGCTATCCCGCGAAAGCTTGGAAAATAGGTCACTCACCGTCTGAACCGCAAAAATAGAACGTGTCTCACCGCTCGTCGGCTCGGTGACTGCAAGCTCCGACTGACGAACTTTCTCGTAGACCCGCAGGCGTTCCGCCTCTTCGTGCAACGTGGCAACCGATTCCTCATCATAGAATGAATCGAGAAACAGAAAACCATCTTCTTCATAAGAATTCAGTTGCGCGACGGTGAGGGGACCACCCGTTTTTCGGGCGTTTCCCGCGACAATTGGCTCTTCTCTAGGTAGAATCTGTTCCAGGCCGTCTGTTCTGCTGGGATACTTATCGTTAACTAATTCCATTGCCTGTACTTCCCGTTTCGTTATGATTGCCCATTACCTGCGAGAGAGCCTTCTTCGAGGAGTGGATAGGCCCCATCCTTATCGTGGGTTTCCCGCCCCGTACACGGCGGGTTAAACACGCAAACCATCTTGAGATTGGAGCGTGCGCGCAGGACGTGTCGATCATGGGCGTTCAGGGCATACAAGGTCCCCTCGGTAATGATGTGTTTCTCACCCGTAGCCAGATCTTCCAACTCGCCCTCACCACCTATACACAACACGGCTTCCAAGTGGTTTTTGTACCACATTTTCGTTTCCGTGCCGGCGAAAAGGGTCGTCACATGAAACGAAACACCCATGCCATCCTCGGCTAGAAGCAAGCGCATGCTGACCCACGTAGGGGCGTTCACTTCGCGAGGCGTACCACGAAGATCTTCCAGACTCCGAATTATCATACGCGCACTTCCATGAGCCCCGCGGTAAGCTCAGGAAATCCCTCCAGCGCCGCGCTGAGCGATGCCTCGAAAATGTCCAGCCCGTCTTCCAATACCGAGGCTTCGGTCGTCAAAGGCGGCAGGAATTTAACCACCTGGTCATTGGCACCACTGGTTTCCAGAATAAGCCCCCGCTTGAAGGCTTCCTTGCAAATAGAACCCGCAAGTTCTGCTGGCGCACACTCTACACCAAACACAAGACCACGCCCGCGAACACCGACTATACCAGGATTCTCTTCCCGAATACGGTGAAGCTGTTTACCGACGATCCAGGATTTTTGTTTAATCTCTTTGGAGAAGGTCCCATTCGCCCAGAAGGTTTCGATCATGGCCCGTGCGGTTACAAAAGCGAGATTGTTACCACGGAAGGTGCCGTTGTGCTGACCGGGTTTCCACTGATCATACTTGGGCTTCATGAGCACAACCGCGAGGGGAAGGCCAATACCACTGAGGGACTTGGACAGGGTGACGATGTCGGGGTCAATGCCGGCCTCTTCAAAACTGAAGAAGGTACCCGTACGCCCACAACCCATTTGGATATCGTCGACGATAAAGATGATGTCGTTATCTTTACAAAGGCGCTCAAGACCACGAAGCCACTCATAGCTCGCTTCGTTGATGCCGCCTTCACCCTGAATGGTTTCTACAATCACAGCCGCTGGCTTATCAAGACCACTACTGTTATCCACCAACATCTTCTCAAAGTAGAGCAAGGTGTTCATATGCTCACCAAGATAGCCGTCATAGGGCATGAAGGTCGTTTGATTCAAATCGACCCCAGCTGCATCGCGGTAATATGAGTTACCAGTCGCCGCAACAGAACCCAACGTCATCCCATGAAATCCATTGGTGAACGACACGATATTCGTACGCCCGGTGACGTTGCGGGCAATTTTCATGGCCGCCTCCACCGCATTCGTTCCCGTGGGTCCCGTAAACTGGACCTTATAATTCATCTCACGGGGTCCCAGAATGCGACGCTGGAAGGTCTCGAGAAAGGCGCGTTTGGCGGTCGAATACATATCCAAGCCATGGATAACGCCATCCTCCATGATGTAATCAAGCATGGCGCGCTTCAATGCCGGGTGGTTGTGCCCATAATTGAGCGTTCCAGCCCCGGCAAGGAAATCTATATAATTTTCGCCGGACTCGTCGCGAAGCGTCGTGCCCTGTCCCTGGCAAAACACCGTGGGAAAAGAGCGACAGTAGCCGCGAACTTCCGACTCCATTTTTTCAAAAATAGCCGTATCTTGTTTTGTTACTGTAGTTCCTGTGTCGTCACTCATTAGTTATTGATTCTCCTTATGTTTCTCTGGCGCGATAGGGCCAATACGATATAGATGTTCTGGCTCATGACTATCGACACCAAAGAAGTCTTCTGAAAAATAGGGGGCAATGTCCAACGGAACATCATTATCTCGTGCAAAACGGCGAAAAAGGCCGTCCGACGCGAGATTAGTGGGTGCCACAGTGGCCTCCACATAGCGAATACCCCGGGATTGCGCACCTTCAACCAACGCACTCAACATGCGAGAGCCGAGCCCCGCACCCCGCGCACGACCGTCAACTGCAATTTGCCATACAAAAATGGCATCCGGACGCGAAGGGGGACTATAGCCAACTATTGCACCAACAAGACCCGCTTCATCCTCTGCCAGCAGGCAGGTTGAAGTAAAATCAGTGCAAAAGAGCACATAGGCATAGGTCGTGTTGGGCTCAAGCGGTGCACAACGTTCTATCAGGGCTTTGAGGGGCGCGCCGTCCGTAGATGCTGGATTGCGAAAAACAAGTTTTTTTAACGGCGTATCTGAGTTGCTCATAAACCTCATATTCCTGACAGAAATAATACTCTCTCAAATCATTTGAATACAAACGATTATAGCAAGAATAAAAAATTTCTGCAAATAAAAAGGGAAATTTAACAAAAACCAAGGCGCGCTCGGTCTATTCCGAGCGCTCGGCCGACTGTGGCATCTGACCCAAATCCAGAATAGGTGCCGCGTCAATGTCCTTGGCGGCCATTAATTCGACGATGCGCTCCAGGGAGAGGGCAATGGCAGTCTGCTCCAGTTCGGGGAGCTCATGGAGCGCCGAGGCAAACACATCCTGAAGTGGGGAAGGGGCCGAGCTCACAAGAGTCCGTGCGGTCTCCGTCGCGGACACATGAACCAGTCGTCGGTCCTGCGTACTTCGCTCCCGAATGATGAGTCCCTTCGTTTCCAATCGATCCAGTATGCCCACCACGGTGCTATTACTGAGGTGTACCTGTCGGCCAATATCGGACGCCGTCATGGGACCTTGTTCCGTGATGCACAACAAGGTGACCAACTGGGGCCCCGTGATCTTGTGCTGACTGGCCAGCTTGCGGGAGTGGATATCGACTGCTTGAATAATACGTCGAAGGGCACGGAGTATGCGCAGGTCACGCTGTTGTGTCTGGGTAGTGCTATCTCCCACGGCACCGCTGGAAACTGATTTCCCCAGATCCTGGGGAGGTGGTGTTGAAACATTTTTCTTCTGCATTGGGGGTCCTGTTGTGATTAACTTGGACCCATAGTATAACTGACAGACGCCTACGCAGGCCACCCGCACTATCTGGCGTGTAACATTTCGGAGTTCCTAATCGGGGATTACACGAAATTCTTGAACGGACCAACCCGGCTCTGAGGTGCTTCCCGTTTGGACCACACGAATCACCTGACCCGTCACCGGACTAAAGGAAATCCTGGTCTTCCCTTCAACGCCCACACCCTTCGCGACGGGTTCACCAGGGGGCGCACCACGGTCAAATACATAAACTTCGTAGGCCTTGGGGAAGCGGGTTACATCACGCGAATTATCCAGTTCAATCCCCTTTATCCGTGCAGGCAGTGACATATCCAACGCAATCCATTGCCCCGCCACTTGGGATTCGCCACCATCCCACTTCGTATTTATTTCCCCATCGATCATATGGGCCGCCTGCTCCCCGTGGACCGATGCCGTTGCGGTGTAGAAGTGGCTACGTATTTTCTCTGCAGCCCGCGCCGCCGCCTCGTGCACCTCCTCACGCCCCAGAAAACTTTCCGCCAAACTTAGCGCCGTCGGCCCTTCCAACTCCGACAGAACCGACAGCACGTGCCGCACCAGCTCAGCGTCTTTGGAAAGTTTCAGCACATCCTGAAGACCCGCAAGGCTGGCGTCCACGCTTGGTTTCCCAGGCAAACGCAACATACGGATATACCCTTCCAGTGCAGCGATACGTTTCGCCTCAACGTCCGTTTCGCCTGCCAATGCCAGCACCGCATCACGGGGTGTCGCCGTGGGCCAACCTACCAACGCATCAAACCCAAACTGGTGCTCCAGAGAGTCCGACGAATTCAGCGCCTCCGTCACCAGCGGGAGGAACGAATCATCGCCCAACTCACGATAGACCGCCAGCAAAGCACCTCGGGTAATCGAGCTAGGCGCGACCCCATACATTTCCGTAAACATTGCGCTGCGGGCTTCGCCCGGTAACGCCCGCCGTCCTATGGCCACCAGCGCACGGGAGGCCATCTTCCGAGAATCTTCAGAATCCATGAGGAGATAGCGCTCAAATACGGCGGGAAGCTCCTCCATTACAGCCAGTTGTCCAATCGCCTTGAAGGCCCCTTCCCGCACCTCGCCCGATTCCTCGCCTGCCGTCTGTAGCAACTGCGGTACCGCAGCGCGGACACGACGGGCAGCCAGAATATCCATCAGGGCCACCTGGGTCGCTGGCCCGGATCCATCCAACAGCTGTAACAGGGCCGCATTCACCCCGAGGTCGGCCATGTTACGCAAACTCTCTCCAGCAACCTGTGCCCGTTCTTCATCATCGCCCATGAGCACGTCGACCAGGAGAGGTACGTGGGTCTCGTTACCCAAGGTCCCCAGGGCGTGAAGTGCCGCAAGCTGTACCGGGCCGACGAGACTCTCAAAGGCTTCAATGACACCCCCAATTGCCACCGGATCAGCCCGATCGGCCAACGCGTCAATCAGGACAACCTTCATCTCGTCGTTCAGCTGCGCCAAGGCCGCGCTAAAATACTCCGTCGCCACCGAAGTCCCCGCCGTGCGCACGCAACTAAGTGCGGCCGCTATCCAGGCGGCTTCGCCGGATACCAGACGTTCGAGGACAACAGGCACAGCGAGGTCCCCCTGCACCGCGACCAGACCATGGAAGGCCCCGATACGCGTTACCTCGGGCAATTCGGGAGCCATAAGTTCTTTGTAGAGTCGCGTCGCTTCCGACCTGTTCCCTGATTCCCCATAGTGGTCGGCACAGGCAAGAAGGGAGGCGAGAATCTCCGTATGGAGGGACTCCGGCAAGGTCGCATGGGCATGACGCAACGCAAGTTCCACCGACGGACCACCGAGACGTCCCAACCCGATGATAGCGGCGCGCACCACGACGTCATTGTCATGCAGGAGAAGTTGGCTGAGGTGGGCAGGCGCACCCACACCACCGCGGGCAGCCAGGCTTGACACAAGTCCCGCCGCGACCGTTCCGTCTACCGACGGAATCGCGCTCCAGAGTAATTCATCCACCTTGCTACTGGGCATGACCTCCAGCGCATAACGGGCCATGTGGGCCAGGTCGGGATTGAGCAAAAGCGGGAGCAACTCATCGATTTGCCCTTCACCACCGATCAGATACAGTTGCCTGCATACAAAGGCTTTGAATTCATCGGTGCTGGCGCTATCGCTCAGTAGGGACGCCAGGGTATCGGCCAGGGCCGTTCTCGCTCCATCGTCGGTCTGAGCCTGGACGACCGCCTCCCGGATATAATCCAGCGCCGCACCATCTGCGCCATACGTATAGGCCTGGGCCAATGGGAGGGCTTGGGTAAGGGATTCGATGTCGGCCGCAGCGGCCCCTACGCTGAAGCAGGCCAACACCCACGAAAAAACCAGGGACCACCCGTTTCGCGTGCGCCCCGCAGAAGAAATCGACATGATTACGCTGTTCCACTTCATTTTTATGGCGGCCCTCATGATACGCTCCAGGGCTCGCGCATGGGGCGATTGAGTAGGCGATTGGCTTCGGGATCGTCCACAAAAACTTCGTCATCCGGATTCCATTTGAGGGGACGTTTCAACCAGTAGGCAATATTACCCAGGTGACAGACATTGGCCGTGTGATGGCCAATTTCCGGCGTGCAGATACATTCCTTGCGGGTACGAATACCTTCCAACCAATTGTCTTTGTGATTGCGACTCCGGTAGAGACGATCTTCTCCGGGACCAATGGTGTCGAGCTTAATATTTACGGGCTCGGTCTCCAGATATTGTCCCCGGTTTACGCGGACAATCCCCTCATCGCCGATCCACTCCACGGCAGCACCACGACCACTGCCGCCTGCGCCGCCGTGATACATGCGCACCCCATTGGCATAGACGTAGCAAAGTCGGCTTTCGCCGCCCTCCACGGGCGGGATAACCTCCACGGGGCCCGTCTTATCCATACCCAAACCCCACTGGGCAATATCGAAGTGGTGGGCACCAAAATCCGTCATGCTTCCACCGGCATAGTCCCGATAGTAGCGCCAACGCGCCCAGCCATCAAAGGAAGTGGGGGGGCACAACACCGAACTGTAGGGCCGCCAGGGGCAGGGGCCCAACCACATGTTCCAGTCCAACCCTTCAGGCACGGCTTCCGCGGGCAACGAGGTATCTTCCGGCGGCCCACCCACATTCACATTGACGGTGTGAACCGTGCCTACGCGACCATTGCGGACGAGTTCGCAGGCGTGGTGAAAGGCCGTATCGGAACGCTGCATGCTGCCCACCTGGAGTATGCGACCGAAACGGCGAACGGCACGAACAATGGCCTGACCTTCACCAATGGTGCGGGCCAGCGGTTTTTCGAGATAAATGTCTTTACCGTTTTGGGCGGCTTCGACCGCCTGCAAGGCATGCCAGTGGTTTGGCGTTGCAATGATCACGCCGTCTATATCGCCCCGGGCACACAATTCCCGGTAGTCGCCATAGGTATCACAACCCTTGTAGCTACCCTGGCCATCCCGCTCGGCGTAGAAGGCCTCCGTCTCTGCCGCGTGGGCTTCCCGCCGACCTTTTTCTACATCGTTGATAGCCAACACCTGGACGCCCTTATCCTGGCGAAACGTATTCAGGTGACCTTGGGCCATTTTGCCGATACCGATGAAGCCGATGGTGATCCGGTTACTTGGTGCGGTGGCCCCATCGAGGCCCAGCGCGGAACCCGGTATAATCCAGGGAAACCCCGTCACGGCGGTTGCCGCAAGTCCCTGTTTCATAAAGCGACGGCGGGACAACTGGGCCGTATTCACCGATGTGGACATAACTGATTCGCCTCCGTTTTTTGGGGACCCATACACGCCCAATCCAAAGACGAGCGGACGACGTCTGGTGGAAAATTTTGATTGGAGCGAGCAAGGAATTTACATTCTTGTGCGAATCCTTATAATAGGGAATCCCTCACGGGCTTTACCAACCTTTGTGGACAACCAGGAGAGCCACCACAATGGCAGAAGAGATAGCGCGTTTTGATACCCATGAAGTCACCAACCAGCCCCCAATCCTGGAAGACTACAATGCCTTCGACGCTGACCCCAGTCTGGGCCTCGGGGTGCGGCGTGCCAAAGCAGACTGGGCCCTGGACGATCTTACCGCCATGGGGGAAAAGACCGGGGGACGGGCCCTCATCGAATTGGGATTCCTGGCCAACGAAAACCCACCCGTGCTCAAGACCCACGATCGCTTCGGCAATCGCATTGACCAGGTGAAATACCACCCCGCCTGGCACCAGCTCATGGCCTTCGGCGTCCAGCAGCAAATCCATGCGCTGCCCTGGCGCAACAAGAACAAGGGCACCCATGCCGTACGGGCGGTGAAACACTACCTCCTCAGTCAGGTTGAAGCCGGTGTGGGTTGTCCCCTGACCATGACCTTCGCCGCCGTACCCACCTTGATGATGACGCCCCGCATCGCCAAAACGTGGATTTCCCGTATCACCAGTACCCACTACGATCCTTCCTTTGCTCCGCCCGAAGACAAGCAGGGCTGCACCATCGGTATGGCCATGACGGAGAAGCAGGGCGGCTCCGACGTGCGGGCCAACACCACCACCGCGGTAGCCCTCGACCAGCCCGGCCCGGGGGAGGCCTACCACCTGACGGGGCACAAGTGGTTTTGCTCCGCACCCATGTCCGACGCCTTTCTTACGCTGGCCCAGACCGAGGAGGGCCTGAGCTGCTTTTTGGTGCCCCGATGGTGTCCCGATGGCACAGTCAATCGTATCTTCATTCAACGACTCAAAGACAAGCTCGGCAATCGCTCGAATGCGTCCAGTGAAATCGAATATGACCGCACCTGGGCCTCCATGGTAGGGGAGCCCGGCCGGGGCGTATCCACCATCATCGAAATGGTGAATCACACCCGCCTGGATTGTGTTATCGGCTCCTCGGCCCTTATGCGCCAAGCCCTCGTGCAGGCCATTCACCATACCCGCCATCGCAGCGCCTTCGGCAAGAAACTCAACGACCAACCCCTCATGCAGAATGTGTTGGCCGACCTGGCGGTGGAAAGTGAAGCCGCCACGACCCTCATGTTGCACCTGGCAGACGCCTTCGACCAATCCGGCGAATCCCCCGAACACAAGGCCTACGCACGCCTGGTCTCCGCCATCGGAAAATACTGGGTCTGCAAACGATGCCCGGCGATGATCGCGGAAGCCCTGGAGTGCCTGGGGGGTGGGGGCTATGTGGAAGAATCCATCATGCCCCGACTCTATCGCGAAGCGCCCCTCTCTTCCATCTGGGAGGGCTCGGGCAATGTGATGTGCCTCGACGTTCTCCGCGCCATAAATACCACGCCCGCCGCCGTCGAACTCCTGCAAGAGCAACTGAAATCCGCCAAAGGCCGCTACGACGCTTACGACAAACACCTCAAAGGCCTGGAGCACCTCCTGGCCGACCCCGAAGAGCACGCCGGACGTGCCCGCCAGTTGGTGGGCTACCTGGCCCTCGCCCTGCAGGGCAGTGTGGTCATTCGCCATGCCTCCGATCAGGTCGCCGAAGCCTTCTGCCGCGGACGGCTGGGAAAAAGCCGGGGATTGACCTTCGGGGCCCTCCCCAAGGGTACAGCGAACAAAACCATTGTAGAACGGGCTTTTTCGGTGGGGTAGGGACAGCAACACTGGCTCCAACAAGGCAACCGATCGTAGGTTGGGCTTCCAGCCTGACCCGAGGCTATCGTAATTTCAAAACGCATTATTCGTGTCATGAAAACGGAGACTTCTACTCCACAGACGACACCCACGTCCCCCAAAGTCGATGCCAGGTCTCATCGTCCGCCTCGGGGCAGGCGGGACGCCTACCCTACGTTCGCCCGTCCCGCTGCCCCCAAAAGTATAAGCGAATCGCAAGCCAACTTCAGCCGCCTGCAGGCCAAATACGCGTCCAGCGTGAATAGGCACTACGGGTTGATGGTATTATGAGCACACAAGGCAGATTTCGCGCCAACCGGTGCCCGAAGCAACGAGAGGATTTTCCATGTCTGAAGAAGCCCCAATTCCCGCGAAGAAGAAGAGCCTTTCCGGTTGTATGAAAGTACTTCTGGTGATGTTCGTCGCCGTGCTCATCGGTGTTGTAGCAACCGGGTGGTGGGTCAAGCGCAATGTCTATGCCTCGACCATGAAACCAACTGTCCTTTCTGAGTCGGAGGAGGCGGCCTTCTCCGAAAAAGTCGCGCGGTTGGAGGCGGCGGGGGGCTCGAGGGCGCCCGTGGTGAACGACGGCACGGCCCAGCCGGAAGCCTACAGCGAAGCCGGGGCGAATCGGGAAATCCGCATCACCGAAAAAGAGCTCAATGCCGCCATCGACAAAAATCCCGAGTGGGCGGACAAGGTGGCCATCGATTTATCCGCAGACCTTTTGAGCATTACCCTGCTCCTGCCCATGGATGATGAATTCCCCCTCGTCGGCGGAACCACCGCCCGGATTACCGCCGGGGCCACCTTGCGCTTTGAGAATGACAAGCCCGTGGTTATCGTGCGGGGCATCAGCATCGGCGGCATTCCTCTGCCGTCCGCCTGGATGGGTGACCTGAAGAACAAAGACCTGGTCCAGGAATTCGGGGGTCAAGGCGGCTTCTGGGATGGACTCTCCAAGGGGGTGGAGGCCATCAAGGTGGAAGAGGGTAATCTGTACTTGAAGCTGCGGGAGTGAGCGAATTCATGCACCAATACAACCTGAACACATTTTCCATCACCCGACTCCGCGTACAAGCCACGCTCCTGAGCGTTGTGCTTTTCTTTTCGGGCCTTGCGACCGCGCAGGACAGTGGAAAAAGGGGTATTGTCCTGTACCCAAGTGACATCATCTCCGTTGGGGTACCCCAATGGATGGAATGGCTCGAGGACAGCCGTATAAATCTGTTGGGCATCCATACCGATACGCACCATGAGCCCCTTCCAAACCTCAAGGCCTTTCTGGAAAGCACGGTCGGCCAGGACTTGCTCAGCTCATGCCAGGCGGCGGGCATCGACATTGAGTTCGAAGTACATGCCCTTCAAGACCTGTTGCCTCGCGCATTATTTGCGTCCAATCCAGAGTTTTTCCGCATGGATGCCAACGGCACGCGCCAGCAAAAATTCAATATGTGCTTCGCTTCCGAGGGTGCCTACGCCGCCATCGAGGCGGAAATCCGTGACATTACGCAATGGATGAAACCGACCACCCATCGGTATTTTTTCTGGACCGATGATGTGCCGGATGCCTCGTGCTTCTGCCCCGACTGCAAGGCATACGGACCCAGCGAACAAGCCTTGCTCTATGAAAATCGTTTGTTGAGTATCCTGAGGAGCATTGATCCCCAAGCCACCCTGGCCCACCTGGCCTACAACGAGACCCTGCCGGCACCCAACAAGGTAAAACCGGAACCGGGCATATTTCTCGAATATGCGCCCATTAGCCGCGATTACGAAATGCCGTTGTCTGAAGAACACCTTGGGCACCTGAAGAAGAATCTGGCCGTGTTTCCCGCAGCGACGGCACATGTGCTTGAGTACTGGGTGGATGTATCTATGTTTTCATCGTGGAAGCGGGATGCGCTCAAGAAAGCCCCTTGGGTCCAGGCACAGTGTGTGCGGGATGTCGAAGTCTACCAATCGCTGGGCATCAACTCGATTACGTCATTCGGGGCGTGGATCAACCAAAGTTATCTTACCCAGTATGGCCAGGATCACATCACGCTCATGCTGAAGGAATACGGGGACGCCCTGCTCAACGAGCTACCGAAAAAGCTCGTGCTGCCACGGGTTGAGAACGGCGACATAGCGCTGGACGGAAAGCTCTCGGAGCCCCAGTGGCCCCAGTCCATTATTCGTTCAGACTTTGTCTACCCGTGGCGAAAGGAGACACCACCGCCAACAACCTTTCAGGCGTTCCGGGATGCAACCCATTTTTACTTTGCCTTCTCGGTCGCCGATGGGGATATCGTGACGGCCCGTGACCATACGGAGGAGCTTTCCGTCGCTGAAGGGGATCGGGTCGAGATTTTTCTCGCCGGAAAAGATCGCTTGGAAAATTATTACTGCATCGAAATGGGCCCCACGGGGCGGGTCTTGGACTATCAAGCCACCTATTATCGCCACTTTGACGAATCCTGGAACTGTCCCGGCCTGGAAGTGGGGACCCACCAATCCCCAGGGCATTACACCATCGAAGGAAGAATCCCCCTGAAAGCCCTGGAAGACATGGGCGTTGTCCATGACGGAGAGCTGGCCACCCTGTCGATTGGCCTCTTTCGCGCTGAATTCAGCAGGAACGACGCAGGGGATGGGACCGACGCCAGGTGGATTAGTTGGAAAACCCCCGCAAGCGAAGAACCGGACTTCCATATACCGTCTTCGTTCGGGCCGTTGCAGTTCTGAATGAAACGTAGAAATGCACCTGCGCTGCCGTTTCCGCTTCGTATACGGTCGTCAGGTCTCCGATTGCGCGCGTAGTGGCGGCCTTAGAACACAACGTAGTCGCGCGTTGTTTAGCCACGAAGTGGCGGCATATCGTAGCCCGGGGTGGAGCGAGGAACGAGCGGAACCCTGGGTTCGATAGGCGATAAAGGCAGGAAAACCCCGGAGGGGTGGCACAGAAAAAACGGTCACACGTGCTCATCCTTATGGTGCCCCACCCGAGGCTTCGGCCACCCCCAGCGATTTCAAGCAAGGGTCAGCGTGCCCATAGCGAGAGCAAGAATTCCCCACGCAACGATTTCTCGAAGCGGCGGGAGGGACGATCGAAATAGCTCGAATGGCACTTTTTGTTGGGCCGACAGTGGCCTGCCCCCTGTAAACTGATCCATGTATTATGAGAGTCTACCCGGTCCGGT
>CAXBPH010000104.1:0-21512 GCA_963977445.1 uncultured bacterium
ACGGATACACTTAAGAAACACGATCTAGCGTCCAAGCAATGGGGTCCACCTCTCTACGGGCGATTCCGCTCCGCCCGCGTTCTCTTTAGAAGGTGTAAAATAGTGCGCATAGGATGAAAACTATATGGCTTTTTGAGGGTCGTACACCTATAATGGCACGGTAACTTCCTTAAGCCAATCGATTCGGTACCCAATTCAGCGCAAAGAAAACGTTAAGGAACTATTCCATGCTTGAGTCGATAAATTTGAAGAGTAATGTGGCGGTATTCGCCCAGATAGAGAATGAGGTGCGTTTTGCCATCGCCTCTGGCGCATTGAAGGCGGGGGAAAAACTCCCCACCGTGCGTGCGGTGGCCGACACCCTTGCGGTTAACCCCAATACGGTGGCCAAGGCCTATCGCGACCTGGAGATCATGGGCCTCGTGTATACGCGGCGGGGTATGGGCATCTTCATCAAAGAAGGCGTCGAAAGTCAGTGTCAGTCGGAATGCTATCGGGATATCATCAGTAAAATGCATGAGGTCGTTGCTGAAGCAAAGGCAGCGGGTCTGAAAGAGACCGACGTAAAAAGTCTCGCCAAAAAATGCTTTGCTTCCGAATGCACCCCCTACGAGACACCGCCCTCCAGTATCATGGCCTTGTCGAGAAAAATGTAAGTAGCGGACTGGAAATCCGGGTCGGGTGAGTTCCAGGGAGCAATCGTATCAGGCCAGACGTTGTCTCGGCCAAAATGCAATTGGAGCGACGGTATGTCCTATATTCTGGCAATGGATCAGGGAACAACCAGTTCCCGCGCACTACTCGTTGACATCGAAGGTTCCATCGTCGGTGTTGCGCAAGAAGAATTTAAACAGCATTTTCCCAAGCCCGGCTGGGTGGAGCACGATGCCGAAGCTATCTGGGAGACCCAGTACAGGGTAACAAAAAAAGTATTGTCTGATACCGGCATTTCGATGGAGGAGGTGCAGGCGATTGGTATCGTTAATCAGCGCGAAACCGTCGTGGTCTGGGAGCGTTCCACGGGAAAACCCATTCACCACGCCATCGTGTGGCAGGATAGGCGGACCTCGGGGCGCTGCGATACCCTCCGTGAGCAGGGGCACGCCGAGACGATTCAGCAGAAAACCGGCCTTATTATCGACGCCTATTTTTCCGGAACAAAGATCGCCTGGCTCCTCGATAATGTGTCGGGCGCACGGGCAAAGGCAGAAGCGGGGGAGTTGGCCTTTGGCACCATCGACTCTTGGCTTATCTGGAAACTGACCGGCGGCACGCGACATGTTACCGATGCCTCCAATGCCTCGCGGACGCTTCTCTTCAATATTCACACGGGTGATTGGGATGACGAACTGCTGGAGATGCTCAACGTACCCCGGAGTCTCTTGCCCGAAGTGGTCGATTCCAGTGGCGTGTGCGGCGAGACGCAGGCCGACCTCTTTGGCACATCGGTGCCCATTGCCGGTATGGCGGGGGACCAGCAGGCCGCCCTCTTTGGCCAGCAATGCACCCAGCCAGGTATGGTAAAAAACACCTATGGAACGGGCTGTTTCATGCTCATGCATACGGGCACAAAGGCCGTGCCTTCAACCCACCAGTTGTTGACCACCGTGGCCTGGCGTATTGACGGGCAGCTCGAATATGCACTCGAAGGCAGCGTATTTGTGGCGGGTGCTGTGGTGCAGTGGCTTCGCGACGAACTCGGCATCATCAAAGACGCGGCAGAAGTCGAGGAATTGGCCGCGAGCGTGCCGGACAATGGCGGGGCCTATCTCGTGCCCGCGTTTACGGGGCTGGGTGCGCCTTACTGGGATCAATACGCCCGTGGAACGATTGTGGGGTTGACCCGGGGCACCAACAAAGCCCATATTGCCCGTGCGGCCCTCGAAGGGATTGCCTATCAGGTGATGGATTTGCTCACGGCCATGAAGGCGGATGCGGAAACCCCGATTGCCGAGTTTCGCGTCGATGGGGGTGCGGCGGCGAATAACTTGCTGCTTCAGTTTCAATCCGACATCACCGACGTGCCTATTGCCCGTCCCACCATATTGGAATCCACCGCCCTCGGGGCCGCCTTTCTTGCGGGTCTGGCGGTAGGGTTCTGGCCCGACCGAGAGGCGCTGGCCTCCCAATGGCAGCCCGCCATGTCGCCAGAAGTGCGGAAACGCAATCAAGACGGCTGGAAAAAAGCACTGGACCGCGCCCGTGACTGGGAAACGGACAAGGCGTGATCAGGAGAAAATAAATGCAACGAGAAAAAATGATTGCCCGCCTGGAAAAACACGGCGATGCACTTTGGGATATGGTCATTATTGGGGGCGGTGCCACGGGCCTGGGCGTGGCCATCGACAGCGCTTCCCGGGGCTATAAAACGCTCCTGCTGGAACGCAGCGATTTTGCCAAGGGCACATCGAGCCGCAGCACCAAGCTCGTCCACGGCGGCGTCCGCTATCTCCAGCAGGGCAACGTGTCCCTCGTGATGGAGGCGCTGAAAGAGCGTGGGATCCTCCGCCGGAATGCGCCCCATCTCGTCCATGATTTGCCTTTCGTGGTGCCCAACTACGACTGGTGGGAAGCGCCCTTTTACGGTATCGGCATGCGGGTCTATGACATGCTTGCCGGAAAATATGGCTTTGGCCCTTCCCGTAATCTTTCCCGGGAAGAGACCATCGAGCGCTTGCCAACCATTGAAACCAACGGACTGCGGGGTGGCGTCGTCTACCACGATGGCCAATTCGACGATGCGCGCCTGGCGATAAATATGGCGACTACGGCGTCCGAGCAGGGGGCCGTCATGCTGAATTATATGAATGTCGCGCGCCTGCTCATCCATGATGGTATCGTGACCGGGCTGGTGGCGACCGACGGGGAATCAGGCAAGGAATATACGGTGAATGCCCGGGTGGTCATCAACGCTACGGGACCCTTTACGGACGCGGTTCGTCAGATGGAAGACCCCAAGGCGCCGAAGATGATCAGCCCGAGTCAGGGCGTCCATATCGTATTGCCGAAAGAATTTCTTCCGGGGAATACGGCGATTATGGTGCCCCATACGGACGATGGCCGCGTTCTTTTTGCGATTCCGTGGCACGACCATGTGGTGGTGGGAACAACCGATACACCCATCGACGATATTCCCGTCGAGCCCAAGGCGCAGGAGGAAGAGATTGAGTTCCTCATGACCCACGCCGCCCGCTATCTCACGAAAGACCCCACGCCCGCCGATGTACGCAGTGTTTTCGTAGGGATTCGACCCCTCGTGCGGGGTGGCGGCGAAGAAAATACAGCGGCCCTGTCCCGGGACCACAGCCTCACCATATCCAAAGGGGGGCTGGTCACGATTGCGGGGGGCAAGTGGACCACCTATCGCCACATGGCCGAAGACACGGTAGACCAGGCGGCGGTGCTGGCCGGGTTGGAAGAGCGTGCCACGGTGACACGGGAGCTCAATATTCACGGTTATCACAAACACGCCCAGGAGTTTGGTGCACTGGCGATCTACGGTACGGACGCCCGGGAAATTGAGGCTATCATTCGCGAGGACGCCACGTGGGCGGCACCCATTCATCCTGAGTTGCCTACCATTGGTGCGGAAGTCGTGTGGGCTGGTCGCGAGGAGATGGCGCGGACGGTGGAAGACGTGCTCGCCCGCCGGACCCGTTCGTTATTGCTTCACGCCCGGGCGAGTATCGAGGCCGCCCCGGCCGTGGCGAAGATTCTCGCCTTGGTGTTGGGGCGTGATCCCGAATGGGAGCGGGCGCAGGTGGATGCCTATGAAGCCTTGGCCGATGGGTATTTGCTGCGGTAAGGATGCTTGGTTTTCGGAGTGTTTTAAGATTTTTAAACCACAAAGAACACAGAGAGCACAAAGGGTGTTGTCCCCATCTTCCTTTTGTGTTCTCTGTGTTCTTTGTGGTTCAAAAGGTTTTTTCTTTTGAGTGAATTTGGTGTTTTCTGGCCAGAATAGGCGAATTTATAGGAGCCCGGATTCTTGCTCAACCCAACCCAAAGACAGAAATTTGAGCGCCTCTCGAGGGTAGTTGCTGGGGTAGTGGATACCTGTTGTTCCAAAGCGTTTTGAGATTTTTAAACCACAAAGAACGCAGAGAACACAAAGGGTGTATTTCCCATCTTTTTTTTGTGTTCTCTGCGTTCTCTGTGGTTCAAAAGGTTTTGTTTTTTGAGTGAATTTAGTGTTTTCTGACCAGAATAGGCGAATTTATAGGGGCCCGGGTTCTTGCTCAACCCAACTCCAAGACAGAAATTGGAGCGCCTCTCGAGGATAGTTGCTGGGGTAGGGGGTGCTTGTTTTTTCGACGTGTTTTGAGATTTTTGAACCACAAAGAACGCAGAGAGCACAAAGGGTATTTATCCCAATTTCTTTTTGTGTTCTCTGTGTTCTTTGTGGTTCAAAAGGTTTTGTGTTTTGAGTGAATTGCATGTTTTTATCTGGCCTGAGTAAGCGAAATCTATAAGTGCCCGGTTTTCACTCCACCCAACGTCAAGATAACTATTGGAGCGCCTCTCGAGGGTAGTTGCTGAGGTAGGGATACCTGTTTTTCCGAAGCGTTTTGAGATTTTGAACCACAAAGAACGCAGAGAACACAGAGGGTGTTTATCCCCATTTTCTTTTTGTGTTCTCTGTGTTCTTTGTGGTTAAAAAGATCTTTCCTTTTGGGTGTATTACGTGTTCTTGTCCGGCTCCAATGAAAGAACCTATACTTAGCTCGTCCGTATCTTTCCCAGCCTCAGGCCTATCTCAGGAGCTCTTTTCCATGTACCCCCGATATTTTTGCACCGTTCTCGCGGTATTTTTTGCCTCATCTTTGCCTGTTATGGCCGAGTTACCCATTCCCGAAAACCCACAGTGGGAAGTCATCAAGGATGAAGTCTACCTCCAGGAATCATCCCGACAAATCCTGAGCGAGACGCCCATTACCAGCGTCGCGGTATTTCAGGAGGGTGTCTACACGGGTGGCCCCGCAGGCCTGGCCAAACTGGACGGCGAAGGACTTGTTCCGATTGCAGCGGTCACCGGGCCGATTACCCAATTGCACACCTATCTCGATGTGCTCTGGGTGGTGGGAGAGTCCGGGGTGTGGGCATTTGATGGAACTACCTGGCAGCCCATCAGCACGAAGCCCGTGGCCGACTTGTGTCTCCACAATGGCCATGTGGTGGGCCTCATGGATGGCATGGTCTACGACGTGAGCTTTTCCGGATTGCTGGCGATGGGTGCGGAAGCCGCGCCGGGTCCACCCCTGCAAGGGCTGGCCTCCTATGCAGGCACGCTATACGTCCACAATGGAAAACGAGTGGGCATCTTCGAAAACGGACGCTTTGCCGGTCAGTATCTGGCGGACTGGGGCCAGCTTACCCCGGGGGCAACGATTCGCGACATGATGGCGTGGGGAAGTCGTCTCGTCCTGGCGACGGACAAAGGCCTCGCGATGCTTCGTGGTGCCACCTGGTATGCCACCACCGGAGAAGATGGGTTGCCCGTGGAGGATACGACGGCCCTGACGACGGGGTTTGACCACGATCTCTGGATTGGATCGCACCGGGGTGCCATGCGCGAGGTGGATGGAGAATTTCACTACTTTGGCCACCAGCGTTGGCTGCCAGACAATAACGTAAACGGTATCGCCACAACCGACCGGGCTGCGTACATCGCTACCGACGGCGGTCTGGGCATCATCGACTATGAACCCTACACCCTGGCAAAGAAGGCCGCCTGGTATGAGCGCTGGATGACCGAATGGGGTCACAAGCGTCTTGGATTCACCCATTCCCTCGTGAAGCGCGATGGAGAATGGATACGTCACATAAGCGATAACGACGTGGGGTATAGCAGTCACTATTTCAACGCCCTGTGCTACAAATTCGCGGTTACCGGCGACCCGGCTGTCCGCGACGAAGCGTTGGACATGATGAAATCGGTGAAGTGGAGCGAAGAAATCACGTCCATCGATGGATTTCCGGCCCGATCCATCTGGGCCGTTGGAGATCAAGGAGACAAAGCCAAACATGGCTCCGGTGGCTTGCCTGCGGAGTGGAATCGCACCGAAGACGATAAATGGGAGTGGAAAGGCGATACGTCCAGCGACGAAATGGTGGCCCAGCACTACGAAACCGCCCTCTTTCTCGACATCATCGCCAATGAAGACGAAACAGTCTGGGCCACAGAGCATGTCAATCGCCTCATGTCCCACCTGTTGGACAACGGCTTCGTATTGCGCGATACCGATGGGGAACCCACCCGTTGGGCCCGTTGGGACCCCGAGTATCTGCTGGCACCCAAAGGCTTCGCAGAGCGCGGTCTGAATGCCCTCCAGGCCCTGAGTTATATGGCCTCAGCCTATCACCAAACGGGCGACCCGAAGTTTCAGCAGGGCCAGGCCCAGCTTATCGAATGGGGATACCTCGATCAGGTGCTGCGCCAGAAACGTACCTTTCACCCCGGCTACTTCACCTGGTTTGACGACCGCCTGGCCTTCCTGGCCTATGGTCCCTTGCTCCGCTATGAGACCGATCCCGATTTACGCAGTCTTTATCTCCGCAGTCTGGAGCGCAGTTGGGAAGTGAAGCGGGTCGAACACCTGGCGTGGTTTAACTTTGTCTATGGTGCGGCAACCGGCAACGATTGCGAGACCGCCGAGGCCGTGAAGCATCTTCGCGAATGGCCCCTCGACCTCCGGGAGTATTCCTATGAAAACTCTCACCGGGACGACCTCCATGGCGAAGAGGGCTACCGCATGTATTCCGAGCGCATTCGTTCCTTCAGTCCCCGCGAAACCCGGCCGGCCCGGTGGGACGATAATTGGCTTCAGATGGACCGACAGGGCGGCGGAAACAGCGTCACCGAGCCGGGTGGTTGGCTGGAAGCCTATTGGATGGGCCGCTACTACGGCATGATAACGGCACCCCAGACCCAAGATGAAGCGTTGCTCACCGTGCCCCAACGGGGACTGCAACTGGGTGCGAAACCCTACACCGGGCCTTCGCGGCCGAAGTTGAAACACGAAGAGTAAGTTCCGGGACACTAGGCATCGAAGACCAGCCCGCCGTTTTGTGACACACCGCGCAAAACGGCGGGTTTCGTTTTGCCCTCGTTTTAACGCTCCCCGTGCGACATAGGTTTGCCTTCTATCCCGCTACCGTGCCATGCTCTTCCTTTGCTGTAATTCGCTTGCGGCTGCACCTCGTTGTATTACCCCGCGTTTTCGGAGAGCTTTCATGAATAAGTCGGTTCACTACCTTTTTACGGGGCTTATCGCCCTGTGTCCCCTCCATCTCCAGGCCCTCGAAGTAACGGGCGGCCTGACCCATCATCAGGTACTTCAATGCGATGACGACGGCACCGCCGACTTCGCCCTTACAGGGAGCGCGGTGACTGCCGGAAGTCTCGAAGCCCAGGTGGTGGGGGTACAGAAAACCATCGTCCCCTGGACGCCCATTGGTGAGGGGAACACCAGCTGGAACGCAACCCTCAACGACGTTCCCGTGGGTGGGCCCTACCGCGTTGACCTACGCATTGTCGTCGATGGCGCACCGGTCGAAGAAACCAGCATCTTCGACGTGCTTGTGGGTGATGTGTGGGTACTCGCCGGTCAGTCCAACATGCAGGGCGTGGGGGATCGCCACGATGAAGATACCCCCGATCCCCAGGTCCACACCTTCTCCATGAGCTACGAATGGCGGCTGGCCCAAGAGCCCCTCCACACCTTGCCCGAGTCGCCTGACCCGGTCCATTTCGACCAGAACAAGAGCGCAGAAGAACGGGAAAAGGAAATCGTCAACTGGCGCGATGGTACGAAAGGAACGGGCCTTGGCCTGCCCTTCGCCAAAGAGATGCTCCGGCGCACGGGCCGTCCTGTAGGCCTGATCGCTTCGGCCCACGGCGGCACCTCCATGGGCCAGTGGAACCCCGAACTGAAGGACCAGGGAGGCGCGTCTCTCTACGGTTCTATGTTGCAGCAGGTGGCGGCCGCCGGTGGCAAGGTTCGTGGCGTGCTCTGGTACCAGGGCGAGTCCGATGCCAATCCCGATGCCACGCCCATTTTCCCTGCTGGCTTGCGTGCTCTCATTGCCGCCATGCGTGCTGATTTTGGCAATCCCGATTTGCCCTTCTATCAGGTTCAGATTGGACGTGTCGTTTTGGGGTGGAACCCCAATTCCTGGGATGCTATCCAAACTGCCCAGCTGGCCCTCGAAACCGATGTGCCCCATACCGGCACCGTGTCGGCCATCGACCTGGAAACAGACGATGCGATTCATATCAGTACCCCCGGCCTGAAGACGCTGGGCTATCGTCTCGCCAATCTGGCGGAAGCCGATCTCTTTGGTGGCACGACCCTTGTCGGCCCACGCTATGAATCCATGACCCGGAATGGCCTCCAGCTCTATGTGAAATTCAGCGGCGTCAATGATCGTTTGCTGGCCGAAGGACGTCCCAACGGTTTCTCCATCAGCGCGGGCCCCGATGGGGATGCGCCCCAGTCCATCTACAAGGTGGAAATGGACCCCAATGACCCCACCGTATTAATTCTGTTCACCAACAACCAACTCCCTGAGAATCCCCACCTCTGGTATGGCCGGGGTATCGACCCCTATTGCAATATCGTCGATGAAGCCCAGATGGGGATGCCTGTTTTTGGTCCTGTTCCGCTACCGTAGGGACGCCAAACCCGGGTGTCACGTCACCCGATTTTTTGTTGAATTACACTATCGTTTATTCGTGGAGTTGTTTACCATGACCGATGGTTCTGAGGAGAATCCCAATGAATAAAAAGCACAGTTTAGTCCCTGTATTGGCCCTGATTGCCCTTGTGGCTGGCGTCACCCACGCCGCCGAACCTTCTTCAACGTATATCCGCGATTGGTTACTCACCGGTCCCATCACGCTGCAAGGACCCGACCCGGCGGCCCCGGATTTTAAACACCTTCAGGGCTTTACGCGCAATTACCTCGAATCCCAGGGTGAAGAAGGCGCCGTTCGGCCAGAAGTGGGCGATAAAGTCGTGTTTCCCGGCGGCGAAACGACCTGGAAGGCGTGGTCCTCGCCCACCGACGAAATAGACCTCGACGAAGCGGTCACCCGGGAAAATGGTGTGCTCACCTACGGCTATACGACCTTCGAGTCCGCCAAGGCACAGGCCGCCGTTCTGGCACTGGGTAGCAACGACGGTTGCCGCGTGTGGCTCAATGGTGAGGAAATCTTCGACTTTTCCGGTAGCCGTGGCCTCGTGCTGGATGACGATCTGATTCCCGTGCTGTTGCGCCAGGGGGCGAATCAGTTGCTCGTCAAAGTGGAAGACAAAGGGAATGCCTGGGGCGTCGCCTGTCGGATATTGTCCCTCAGCGAAAACGATATCTGGAAGCGCCTTTCACTGTTTCGCGCAGGCCAGTCCGAAGGTGAAAACGCGACCCTGAATTTCATGGCGCCAGCGTCCCTGTTGAAGACCCTGATTACCAGCGCAAACATTTCCGTTCGCCGGGATGACAAAACCCGTGAGCTTGTATGGTCGGGGCCGTGGAACGGTCAAGCGGTCATGGCCCTGCCCCTCGACACGACGACCTTCGGGAGATATTCCATTACGGTTGACGCGACCCTGGCCGGTGGCTTGCAGAGCACCCTGGAACAGCCGTTGTCTGCGGGGACCCCCATCGACTACACGGTATTTTCTGGCGGCACCAGCGACTACGTCATTGTGGTTGATGCCGATGCCTCCGAGTCAGAAAAATGGGCGGCACAGGAGCTCCAGAAAAGCCTCAGCGCGGTCAGTGGCCTGAGCCTTCCTGTCGTCAATGTCGCCGATGCTACGGGTCGGCCCGCAATCATCGTGGGTTGGAATGACCTTACCCGGCAGCGGGTCGCAGCCAATACCCCGGCCCCGAAACCCACCGATGAAGCCTTCACCTATTTCAACGCAGACGGCGATATTGTGATTTACGGTGGCCAGCAGCGAGGCACCATGTATGGCGTCATGGCCTTCCTGGAAAACGAATTGGGAGTGCGTTTTTACACGCCCGACGTCACGGTAGCCCCGAAACGTGATGCCTTCACCTTTCGCTTGTTGAATCACAGCGAAGCCCCGGGCATACGGGTGCGCAACGACTTTTACTACGAGGCCTTCAATCCCACCTGGGCCGCCCACAATCGCGTCAATGGTGCGATGAATTCCAGGCAGCAGCCCGGTGGCGTCGAAGGCTATTGGTCGGTCCATACCTTTTACCCGCTCTTGTCCCCCGAAGAATTCTTCGAAAGCCACCCGGAATACTTCAGCCTTATCGAGGGTAAACGTATTCACGAGCGGGCCCAGCTTTGCCTCACCAATCCCGACGTGCTCGATATTGTGACGGACCGCCTGAAGCAGCGCATGCGGGAGAATCCCGGTAACCTCATCTATTCGGTCTCGCAAAATGATTGGCACAATGCCTGTGAGTGCGACAACTGCCAGGCCATCGCGACCAAGGAAGAAAGCGAATCCGGACCGGTCTTGTGGTTTGTGAACCAGGTTGCCGAGCGCGTGGAAAAGGAGTTTCCGGACAAGTTTGTGGGCACCCTCGCCTACCAATACACCCGCAAGCCGCCGAAGACTATTCGCCCGCGGGACAATGTGGTCATCCGCTTTTGCAGCATCGAGTGCTGCTTTGCCCACGACTTTGTGAGCTGTCCGCAAAACGAAAGTTTCATGGATGATCTGAACGGATGGGCGGAAATCGCGCCCCGGATTTATGTATGGGATTACGTCGTGAGTTTCAGCAACTACGTCATGCCCTTTCCGAACTTCAGCGTGTTGAAGTCCAATATACAGACCCTCCGCGATCACCACGCTATCGGTATCATGGAACAGGCCGCCTACCAGAGCCGGGGCGGTGAATTCTCCGAGCTCAAGGCCTATTTGATTGCCAAGCTCCTGTGGAACCCCGAGGCCGACGTCGAACCCATCATCGATGATTTCATGTATGGCTACTACGGTCGGGCAGGCCAATATATCCGGGAATACTTTGACCTGGTGCAAAACCTGGTGACGCCCGACACCCACTTCACCATCTGGATAACCCCGGAAAACTTCCTCTACAACGATGACTTTATCCGTCAGGGTGAACACATCCTCGATCAGGCGGCCCGTGTTGCCGACAGCCCGGAGATACTTCGCCGCGTCGACATGGCGCGACTTCCCCTGCTCTATCTCAAGTGTAAACGGATGCCAGAGCAGGCCCTCCGCGACGGCAGCTATGATCAGTTGTTGAAAATTACAGAGCGGGAAAACGTGACCCACTTCTCCGAGCAAGCCGCTACGTCCTGGCAGCGACTCACGGAAGTGATGGAACAGGCCGGGGCTAAGTGACCCGTCGGGTTGTTTGACCATCTGAACGTGTAAAAGTAGCTAGTGGCGGGTCAGGCGAGGTTTCTAACGCAGGTTAGATGGCCTCGCCTGACTCGTTTTTTACGTTGTGTCATTGTAGATACGCTTGAATTCACGTCGTGCTCCAACGAGATCACCCGAAGATGCCGCACCCCATCCTCAGCGAGCCTTCCAAGTCGATTCATCTAATGTAGTGCCATCAAGGGATTTTATCGCAACCGTCGCGGTCGTGCCTTCTCGCGGTATGGTGAGCAAGATATAGTTCGCCACGCTTTCGGAAAATTGACTGTTTTCCCCGTCTGCGTATATATCTCCCGCCTTAAGCGCTGTGTTGAAAAAGGGGAAACCCTCCACTTCGGCACGTTCTGCGAAGAGACCAAAACCCGTGATGGCCATAGTGCCTTGTCGGATGAGTTCACCCCAGGCCCCGTTATTCTGCCGACGCACCTGGGCATGTTGTTCATTGTAAAGGGTGATCACGAAACGTTGTGTGCTTTGTGGCATGAGTTTGCGGTACCACATGAATTGCTCCGATGCGATATCGAAGGTGTGACAACTCTGCCAGCCATTGCCCATATCGGAAATGTGATTCAAGTCGAGGGCGATAAAGCGTGTATCAAATCCCGGCACATCCAGGTGCCATTTCCACCCGTCGTTCGGCAGGGGGAAGAACTTCAGGAAAGCCACTGCATCAATGTCGTAGGTGGGATCTGTCAATGGTTCAAACATGCGGGGTCGAATCTGGCGGTCGTGATTGCCCAGGGCCGGCATAAATGGAATCGTAGCGAAGAGCACGGGATACTGATCGATGGCTCGGGAGAAGGGCTCCGTATTGTCCGGCTCACCGGGGCGTTCGAGTGAAATAAGATGGTGGACAAAATCGCCGCACCCGATGAGCAGGTGGGGTCGGTCTGCCAGGAGTGTGTCCAGAGAGGGATAGCGTTGCCAGTTTGCGGCAAGGGCCACACGCAAGGTGTCCCCTTCGTAGCTCGCCACACGGTTTACGTCGGAAATCCATTTTCCTGAGGAAACCTTGTAGTGGAGTGCGCCTGCCGTGGGAAAGGGCACGGCTACGTGATGGAGCGAAACCAGCGTGTCATCGGCCCGGGTTTGACCCAGCTCGGCTGTCGGGCCGAAGTCCACCTGGGAAGGCGCTGGCTCGGGAGTTTCCCAGTTGATCATGAGTTGCGACGCGTCGCTGACAGGATGGGTCAGCCAGATCCGTGTGATGGTCTCAGCGAAGGCAGCGGACAATGGCGTCCAGCAAAGTAGTGTCAGGAGTACAAATCGAAGAAGCATGGGAGTTATCCATAGGGTGAAGCCTCGGTTTTAGTAAATATAGACTCTTGGAGACGAACTATAATGGTAGTCAGAGAATTTTTCCAAGGTCCGTACAGGCTTCGGCAATGGGGCCAAACGCTATGCCAAGGGTCTGGCCGCACAACGGACAGGTCCGGGTTTCCTGATAGGTCTTTCGCAGTTTTGCAATGCGGGCTGATGACATGATTTGCCGCAGCGAGAACTGGTTTTGCTGCGTGCAGGAGACCGAGCCATAACATACCGGGCAATGGGCTGTGTTTATGATATGCATATCCGTGGCGCTCCTTCCTGTGATGAGTATGGCAGTACCATCGCCCCACCCGCAATGGGATTGTTTCCTGACCGCACGAAAATTATCGGGTACCTCCAATTCGACTCGGGCTTACACGAAGTTTATACTCAGTGAGCATAGCGTCGGGCATACAGGTCAGGCCCGATACCAATCCGCGTGACAATCGCCCGCTCTCTGGTGGGTATAGGAAATACACCCCCTCGTGAAAGAATTACAAGCTGCACTGGATAAGGCCGTTAGCGATGCAAGAGCCCCGGGCGCTGTCGCCTATGTGGGTCATCGAGATAAGACTATTTTCCATGGTGCGAGTGGATATCGGGCCCTCACACCCGAGCGACAGAAAGCAGAAAAAGATACCCTTTACGATATGGCCTCCCTCACGAAGGTGGTGTGCACGACATCGTGCATCCTTTTGTTGAAGGAGCGTGGTCTGCTTGACCTGGATCAGCCCGTTTCGGAATTCATTCCGATTCCTTCATTCAGCCGCTTCACCGTGCGCCATTTGCTGACCCACACTTCGGGTCTGGTGAGTCACAAGGTCTGGTATAAGGAAACCGTGGGACTCGATGCCTACGTAGAGCGCATTGGGTCCCTCGAACTGGGTTGGACGCCCGGCACGCGCCGCAACTACTCCGATTTGGGTTTTATGGTGTTGAGCAAGGTGGTGGAGATGGTGGGCCGCAACTCCTTCGATGCCTTTGCCCGGGAGAACGTATTCAAGCCGCTGAAGATGAACGATACAGGCTTCAACCCACCGGCCAATCGCTGGAAAGATTGCGCCGCGACGGAAGACTGCGCCTGGCGTGGTAAAGTCATGCAGGGCCAGGTACACGATGAAAACGCCTATGCCATTGGCGGCGTATCGGGCCATGCGGGACTTTTTGCCCCGGCCGCGGATATTGCGACCTTTTGTCGCGCCATGATCGATGAAAAGCTTCTCAAAAAAGAGACCCTGGCCGAACTGTCGAAAATGGGCATCGTCGCGAATTATCCCTGGCAGGGGCTGGGCTGGAAGATGGACCCCTGGAAGGGGGGCTCAGAGGGCTATTTGTCCTCCCGACGGGCTATTGGCCATACCGGTTGGACGGGCACGAGCATCTGGATGGATCTCGATGCGGGCTATTTTGCCATCCTCTTGAGCAATACACCCCATCCCGACCGGGAAAAGCGGAGCAACCGCACCCTGCGTCAGACTTTTTACGAACCCGTCGCCCAAATGGCCTATCCAAACTCAGCCAACGTCCACACCGGTCTCGATCGGGTGGTTTGGGATGAATTCGATGCAGTCAAGGGCAAGCGTATTGCTTTGTTGACCAATCAGGGTGGGGTAGACGAACTGGGGCGTCCCATTGTCGATGTATTGGCCATGGACGCCGACGTGGAGGTCGCACGACTCTTCAGCCCCGAGCATGGCTTCACCGGTCAGGCCGAAGCGGGGGAGAAGGTAGGCAGTCAGCGTGCCGCCGCGCCCCTCGTGAGTCTCTATGGCGATCAGCAAAGTCCCACGGCAGAACAGCTTCAGGGCATTGAGATGTTTGTCGTCGATTTGCCCGACATCGGGGCCCGCTACTACACCTACATGGCTACCATGAAAGCCTGTATGGAGGCCTGTGCCAAGGCACGGGTGCCGGTTCATATCCTAGATCGACCCAATCCCCTGGGCGGTGTTGTCGTGGAAGGGCCCGTGGCTACCCGGACCGGTTCGCTGGTGTGTAGTGCGCCCATTCCCATTCGACATGGTATGACCCTCGGTGAACTGGCCCTCTATTTCAAACAAATAGACCAGGACTTGCGTGGCCTCGACTTAACGGTGAGTCGGCTGGATAACTGGTCCCGCGACTTGATGGCCCCCCAATGCAGCCTGCCCTGGGTGTCCCCATCGCCCAACATCCCCCGATTTGAATCCGCCCTGCTCTATATTGGCATGTGCCTCTTTGAGGGTGTGAATCTCAACGAAGGGCGGGGCACGGAAACACCCTTTGAAATTGTGGGCGCACCATGGTTGGATGCCGCCAACGTCGTCGATGCCCTCAGTCCCATGGAGTACCTGGGCTGCGCGCTCACCGTGGAGGATTACACCCCACGCTCCATCGCTGGCAAGTCCACCTCGCCGAATTACAAAGATGAAGTGTGTCACGGGATTCGAATTCAAATCACCGACCAGGAAAATGTGCGCCCCTTTTCCTTAGCCTATGGCTTACTGCGGGCCATGGCCAAGATTCACCCCAAAGAACTGGTCTGGCGTGATTTCTTTGACACCTTAGCCGGTGGGGATGGGTTGCGGAGCGCCATCCAGGCAGGCGTTTCCACTTCAAACTACCTGGACTCCATACGGTCGGAACAAACTAAATTCAAACGCCTTCGTCCGACCATCTATATGCCATGAAAAAAGCCACAGTGCATCATGCACTGTGGCCAGAATACTTGAAATTGCTCGGGTCAGCTTACGGGGGCACCTGCTTTGTACAGCACGGTGTATAACAAGTCGCCGGAGCCCGCCCGGCTGCCTACTTCGTGAGACAGCACCGTCTTCACGTCTACAACGTCAACCCCACTGTCCCGGATCCACGAATTGACCGTATCGTCCAGTTCCAGGGTCTTGTCCTCATAGCCTTTAAACGTCTTTAAAAATATCATTGTTCCCGTTCCCTTTTTTTACGTTGTTTCGAAACGTCATCTGAACCGTAGTGTATCAGGAAGAAAGAGCGAATACACGTTCTTTGAAGGGGGGAAATGAGGCCCTATCTGAGTGGGGGGGAGCGTCTTGAGAGGGGCTAAAAAAGCGCAGGGGGCGGAATAGCCGCCCCCCACTATAGGAAAGAGTGTCTGCGACGTCCAATCGGTCTACTCTTTAAAGACTGTCAGGATTGTAACCCTACTGAGGCTGAGCTTCCATGGCTGTATCTATCAACAACATTTGTAAAACTATCATGCTTGTTTTAGAATAGCCAGGTTGCCCAGGGAAATATGGCAAAAAACTGCTGAGAAACGTTGGCTGGGCGGCTACTATAATTACAGCATCTCAATTCCTGTGTCGTAGGGTTATTCGAGAAAATAGGTTGTTTTTAATTGAGCGACCGTGAAAGTGGGCCTCCGTGTCACAAATCGCACCAGACACCCCGATCACCGATATCAAGAAATGGTCTCCCCAATGTCGTGAGCACTATATCCCCCGTCGTTCGAATCGTGCCGCTACCGTAGAAAAAAAAGGGATTGCAGAAGGGGGGATTACGGAGGCCTATTCGGGGTATGAAATCGGTCGCGTCTCGCCGCCTTTTCATTTGCTGCTCTACACCACCCGCGGTCAAGGGCGCGTTCACTCACCTCAGACAGCGTGTGTCGTCGGGCGTGGTGAAGTGCTTATTATTCCAGCGGGAACGGCATTCAACTATCGGCCCCACCGTGGTCCATGGTCTTTTGTATGGTTTCATCTCATGGAAATGGAATTGTGGGCACGACTCCGCGATCACGATCTCACGGTCCAAAGCACCACCCTCACGTCGCCCCTGGAAAAATCCATGGTGGAGTTCCTGCGGGAATCGCACGGCACCAATTTATACTCGCCCCGGGCCGCCGGGCTTCATGCGGAGTTAATTGCCCTTTACATTGAACGGGAGCTTCGCCAAATCAGTGTGTGGGGTGGGAACGACATTCAGGTGCGACTGGATCACCTCTGGGATCAGGTCAACGAGACACCGGGCGAAGCGTGGAGCGTCGCCAGTATGGCCAAGACGTTACACGTCTCCACGCCCCATCTCCATCGTCTGGTGCAGGCCAGCACCGGCACATCGCCCATGAAAATGGTCACCCGCCTTCGCATGGAACGGGCCCAGGATTTGATGACCATTCTCGATTGCAAAATATCGGCCGTAGCCGAGATGGTGGGATACCAGAACGAATTCGCCTTTTCCGTGGCCTTCAAACGCTTTTTTGGTATGACCCCCAGCGAGTTCCGTCAGCGCCGTTAACCCATCATAAGCCTACCCCTTACTGGGCATCCTGAAAGCGGAGGAGATGATAGTTCTTCTTGCCTTTGCGCACGATAGCCATCCCTTCCGTTAACAGTGCGGTCCCATCCAGGACACGATCTTCCGTATCGATACGATCACTATTCAAGTAAAGACCACCGTTTTTAATCAGTCGGCGGCCTTCGCCTTTGCTTGTGAAAATATTCAACTCAACGAGGACATCGAGGAGAAGTCGACCTTCGTTCAGGATGGACTTGTTCAACGTGTCACTCGGCACCTCACTGAAAATATCGGAGAGGGTCGTTTCGTCTAAGCCCTTCAAGTCGCCACCAAACATCGCCTGAGAGGCCTTGATGGCATTTTCCAGGGCGCTCTCCCCGTGGACCAACCGGGTCACCTCTTCCGCAAGGCGTCGCTGGGCGGCACGCTTGTGGGGTTCTTCGGTGATTTGTCGCTCCAGGTCGCCAATTGTTTCCTTATCGAGGAAGGTAAAGTACTTGAGGTATTTGGCCGCATCCACGTCGGCCTGGTTCAGCCAGAACTGGTAGAACTTGTAGGGCGATGTGCGCGCCGAGTCGAGCCAGATATTGCCGGACTCCGATTTTCCGAATTTGGAGCCGTCGGACTTCGTGACCAGGGGGAGGGTGAGCCCGTAGGTCTCCGTAGACCGTACCCGGCGGGTCAGATCCATGCCCGCGACAATATTGCCCCACTGATCACTGCCCCCGATTTGGAGTTTGCAATCATAGGTCTCATTGAGTTGCATGAAATCATAGGCCTGGAGCAGGCTGTAGGTGAACTCCGTGTAGGAGATACCCTGGTCGCGATCTTCCAGGCGTTGGCGAACCGATTCCTTGCTCAACATGACATTTACGCTGAAATGTTTCCCCACATCCCGCAGGAAATCGATGAAGGTCATGGAGCCGAGCCAGTCGATATTATTGCGCAGGAGGGCACCATTATCGCCCTCAAAATCGATAAAACGCTCCAATTGGGCCCGGATACCGGCTACATTCAGGTCTACTTGCTCCTTGGTGAGGAGGGAGCGCTCTGACGCCTTGAAGCTGGGATCGCCGATGAGACCCGTGCCGCCACCGACGAGCGCGATGGGTTTATGACCGGCCCGCTGGAAGTGCATCAGTCCAATAATAGGCACCAGACTACCTACGTGAAGGCTGTCGGCCGTGGGGTCAAAGCCGCAGTACAGGGTCATGGGGCCTTTTTCAAGGACATCGGACAAGGTCTCATGGGTTTGCTGCTGGAGCAGCCCACGCCAGGAAAGTTCTTCGAGCAGGGTCATTGGGGTATTCTCCGTAAAAATAGAAAGCTGCCCGGAAGGCCGAGCAGGAAATTCTGAGAGGGCAGGGAAAAGGCATACTTTTGGCGGACCGAGGAAATACCAGACCTACATCGGCCCAGGATCTCTCCGCCCGCGACCGAGTCGCCGTCGGTAATGCTAACAAAGCGTAGAATCAAGGCGCAAGACTGACGAAAAATGGGCGGAAACTTGGCCTTTGTGGGACCAATCTTCGAAATTCCAGAAAAAAATTTCCCCGGTGTCGGTATTTAGTTGACTTTTAGCACAGTTTCCAGCAAACTTAAAGGCGATTTGGGGATATGTATGACCTCTACGTAGGGCGCCCGTCCCTGCTATTGATATTCAGTCGTAGAGGAACAAACTCAGGAGAGTCTAAATCGCCATGCTTCGCTGGTCTTATGCCTATAGGTCTGCCCTAATTGTACTTACCGTCCTGTTGTTTGCGGGTTGCCCCCAAACTACACCGGACCCTCAGCCTGAAGCGAATTTCAGTGCGTCACCCCGTTCCGGAAATACGGGTGTGGTCGTATCGTTTTCGGATGCTTCTACAACCGTATCGGGTGAGCCGATACAATCACGACAGTGGAATTTCGGCGATGGTGGCCGGAGTGTGGAGCCCAATCCAACCCACACGTATCTTATCCCGGGTGACTTTACCGTTTCTCTGACGGTAACCAGTAGTGGCGGTTCCCACACCCGCACGCGCACAGGATATATTCGTATCAATTCCCCTTCCGGTTCCGCCCAGCTCGATAGCGACGGTGGGACCGTTTCCGCAAATGGCACAACCATTACGGTGCCAGCCGGGGCGCTGACCGCGCGGGTAGACTTCGGTATTACACGGGTAACCCAGGAAATTCCACTGAATACGTCGGAAACGACATTTCGTGTGGGCGACACCTTCCGGATTACGCACAACAGCGCGAGCAGTCTGGGGTCATCGTCTGACAGTGAGCCCGTAGCACCCGCCGTGCTGTCAATCCCCTATAGAGAAGATGCGATCGCTACCGGCGACCGTGTGCCTGCCAAGGTACACATTGTTGCCCAGCTGGCGTCTGGCGAAGTGATTCCGATACTAGGTAGTATCACTTCAGGAAACGTCCAGGCAGAAGTAACCGATTTGCCCGCAAGTGCCCTCTATACTGTCGTTTATCGTCCTGAGGCCTATCTCGCGTCCATTTCGGTAACGGCCAAGGCTCCGACCACAAGTACATGGAATGGCACCTGGCAGGTCGCCCTGAGTCCCTCCTTGTTGACCCAGCTGACGGCGCTCCGCCTTGGAACAGCACTGACGGCGAGCAGCTACTTCAAGACCGAATTTACGAGCGCGCAGTTGGAAGCGACGCAGGAGCAACTCCTCGATGGCTTGTTGGCCGTTCAGGATACCTTTGAGTCCGTCCGCTCCCGCAGTCCGCGCCTGGTCTCGCTAAACGGAACCTCGACGCTGCTCTGTTTCAACACCCTTTCCCTCTACACGACCGCCATTGGAAGCCTTGATAGTGTCTTCTATGCGGGAAGTCCCTTCGGAAGTATCGTAATCGACCCCCAGCAGTTGCTGATGATATCGGCCTGGAATGCGGATCGGTTTCGCGCAAACCCCGACAATGTTGATATTGCCCAGAAGCTCGCAGCCAATCAGGCAGCGTCGGAAGTGCTGGCGCGTTCCGTTGTCGACGGATATGACATCACCGAATCAAATGCCACGAGTCCCGCCGACGGGGCGGTCGTGAGCTTTGAAGCGGGCATCAAAGAGGGCCTGGCCCTGTATGTCGGTCAGATGAGTGGTGGCCTGTCGGTCAACCGCTCACAGCTGGACGGTGACCGCGCCCTGCTCTCCACGCCGGTATTTGCACCTTTCGACGGGCAGGTGGCCGGGTATGCCGCTGCCAGTCAGGATTTCTACCGATACGTTGAAAACAGGCACAGTCCCGCGTCCCCCCTGGAATACATAGCCTCGGGTAGCGGTGTTGTGAAAGGCATGCTGGAAGGAACCCGGACCGCCCTTGCCAACAGCGTCAGCCCTTCTATCGCCGAAGCTACCGCACTGGCAGCCACCGCGATAGACCGGGCATTCGTAAGTTACCTCGGCGAGTCCATTGGGCAAACCTACTACAACTACGCTATCGATTTGGCCTTTGAGCATGGTCCGGAGGGGGTGTTGCGCACAAGCGACAGCAGCCTGCTGCCACTTACCTTTGATGCAACGCGGTTTTCCGAAACAGCGGTAATGACTGGCAGTATTGAAACGCCCAATGGGGGCCTCGATTTTCCGCGCATTGGTGATACGGGGTTAACCCTCGTTCCGCCGTTGACAAGCCGGGCAATCGTCATTGAAGCCGACCCAGCGGCAACATCGCTACACCTGACCTTCAACCGGAGTCAGTGGGCTGTTGATAGCCGGGACCAGACCATTGAGGCGGTGGTGTACCGTGATGGCCTTCCAGGCGTGCGTCTGGGTGCCAATGCGAGCAGTTTGACCTTCAGTGGCTTTGAAGCCGATGCGGGCCAGACAAAGGCCATTTTCTACGTAATCCTTGTGAACACCAGTGTCTCGACCTCCAACAGCGTTACCGTGGTGGTGGAAAGTCTGGCAGCGAACTAATTTGTTGGTTTGCTTCGAAATATTTATGAAGGTAGGTTGACAATACGCTTTTCCATTTGATAACCTACGCGCAGCCGCCTCAGACGGGGCGGCTGTCTTTTTGTCTAAATCGTATTGCTGGCGTAGCTCAGTTGGTAGAGCAGCTGATTTGTAATCAGCCGGTCGGGGGTTCGAGTCCCTTCGCCAGCTCCAGTATAGTTGAATCTTGATGGTTTTCCGTGGTGGATTGCCCGAGTGGCTAAAGGGGGCGGGCTGTAAACCCGCTGGCTATGCCTACGTTGGTTCGAATCCAACATCCACCACCATTTTTAACCATTCATCACATTTTTTGTGGGCGGGAATAGCTCAGTTGGTAGAGCATCAGCCTTCCAAGCTGAGGGTCGCGAGTTCGAACCTCGTTTCCCGCTCCATTTTAAATACTATCGTTTTAATGCCCGCATAGCTCAGTTGGTAGAGCACTTCCATGGTAAGGAAGGGGTCTCCGGTTCGAATCCGGATGTGGGCTCCATTCTCAAATCTTCATTCCAGCGGACTGATGCGCGCCATACGTGGCTTGCGTAAGGAGAGTTCAGAATTATGGCCAAGAAGAAGTTCGAACGTACAAAGCCACACGTAAACGTGGGTACGATCGGTCACGTTGACC
>CAXBPH010000105.1:0-21206 GCA_963977445.1 uncultured bacterium
CGGCGTCGGCAGGGGTGGCCGTGCCGTTCCTGGTACTTTTCGGGAGTCTCCACGCGCCCGCACGCAATGGGGAGGAGGCGCGCCCCAACATGGTGTTTATCATCAGCGACACCCTTCGTGCCGACTACTGCAGTGCCTATGGCGGTGCCGTGGCCACACCGAATCTGAGTGCCCTGGCCGAATCGGGGGTGCGCTTTGACCGCAATTACTCCCTGGCCCCCTGGACCCTGCCCGCCATCACGGGACTGTTCTCCTCCCAATATCCCAAATCCCTGACCCCCGATGGGGACCACAAGACCTGGATATTGGAGATGAATCGCTACGAGGTGGACTATGAGGTGCCGACCTTGCCCATGCGCCTGGAAGAGGCCGGCTACCGTACCGGTGCCTTCACCGCCAACGCCTTTCTCCCGGTCGTTCCAGGAATGATGTTTGGCTATGAGGATAGGGCCAGTTCCCACCCCATCCTGTTGGAAGACAATGGCTACTTCAACCAACTGCCCCTGCTCAGCGCGACCTTTCGTGCCTGGCTGCCGGTGTTGGTCGATATTCGCCCCCACAACACCACCCAGGATCTTGATCGCTACGCCCAGGCATTCATTCGTCGCCATCGTGACGTGCCCTTCTTTCTCTGGATTCACTACATCGATCCCCACGCCCCCTACGACCCGCCCGAAGACCTTCGTCGGGTTCATGAAGGCCCCTGGCCCTTTTTTCACCCCTACGTAGGCGGCGAAGAATGGGGCATCCCCATACTCGGCAAGAACTTTTTCGTGGCGGAACCGGACCAGGATTATGTTCGCTCCCTGTATGAAGGCGAAATTACCTATGTCGACGACTTTGTCGGGCGTATACAGGACGCCCTGAAGTCCGCTGGCGTCGCCGACGATACCTACGTCTGTTTCACATCCGACCATGGCGAAGAACTCTGGGACCACGGAGAGTGGGGCCACGGTCAGTCCTTGCACGACGAGCTGGTCCGCGTGCCGTGGATATTTTCCGGTCCGGGGCTTTCGCCGCGCACGATCTCCAATCCCGTGTCTGCCATTGATCTGGTGCCCACCCTGGCCGATGTGCTTGGCGTGGCACCTGCCGAATCCTGGCGTGGGAAAAGCCTGGGGCCCGTGCTTCGGGGCGAGGAAGAGGTACCCGCAGACGTGCCCATCTTCTCCCTGGGAACAAGCAATAAATCGGTGAACAACCCCCAATACATGGTGGTTCGCGGCACTTATAAACTCATCCAAATCGATGGCGGTGAGGATGTGCTCTACGATCTCGCTACGGACCCGGAAGAGCAATCCAATATTGCCTCTGAGAACCCCGCCCTCGTGGCCGAGCTGGGTGCGCTGCTCGATGAATGGCTGGCCAGCTTCTCGCCCTATTTTGATGCCATGCCCGTTGAGTTCAATCGCGAAATGGAGCAGGGACTTGAAGGTATGGGCTATCTGTAGGCGGATTCTGCCCCACCGAAGTTTCTATTGGGTTGCAGAGCAATCGCACTAAAACCGACAGCAGATCGAGCGCGAGTACCAACAGAGACTCACTCCACCAAAATAAACTGCACCCACCAAACGTGCCGCGCGATCTGGTACTCCAGTTCGTGCGTTGGGACTGTGGGACGTCAGTGGGATCTACGTTGTTCTGGGAAGTCTTCAAGATCTCACTTGGGATGGCGCATTGTGCTTGGCCTCGATATAGAAACATAGTCTTTACTTCCAACCCACGCACGAATCCACCAACGGCGCATCTTCGACCGGGAATACCGGATCGCGCGGCACGTCCATGTTTTTTGGTTTCAATTGCAAAGAGACACCTGGCGGCAAGTTTCGCAAGAGCCCATCGCGTCTTCCTTTTACCAAATAGGCCTTACTTACGTCCCCAGTCCCAATGCACGAATCCTCCTTCGGCGCCTCTTGAACTCGAATACCTGATAGGGTTGCCCCAGAGAATGGCTTGCTTCTCCCGTGCGGTACGCATACAATATGCGTCGAACGTTAATTCCCGGGAACTCGGTCAACGCTTCAGCGGCCCCACCGCTGCATGTTCCCTCTCTATTATATTCGCGGAAGGATAGTACTCATATGTCGAAGAAGATTGTAAAAATAGGCATCATTGGATGCGGCATGATTGCCGAACGGCTCCACATTCCAGACTACAAAGCCTGTGATCAGGCGGAGTTGGTCGCCTTTTGTGACGCCGATAAGAAGCGCGCCCAGGCCATGGCCGACAAATTCGCTCCCGGCGCGGCGGTCTACACCGACTATAAAGCCCTCTTGAAAAATGCCGACGTGGACGCCGTTTCGGTCTGCATGCCCAACAAGTTTCATGGGGTTGTAAGCATCGCGGCCGCCACCGCAGGCAAGCACGTCCTGGTGGAAAAGCCCATGGCCATGAGCCTCGCCGAAGCCAAGAAGATGGTCGCCGTAGCGAAGAAAAACAAGATCCACCTCCTCGTCAATCAGAGCATGCGGAACTACCCCGCCCACCAAAAAGCGCGGGAATTGATAAAGAGCGGTTATATTGGCGACGTGCTGCATGTAAGCGGCATGTGTGGTCACGAAGGTCCCGAAGTCTGGGCACCCGATGCCAAGTGGTTTTTCAAGAAAAAAGATGCCCGTTTTGGCGCCATGGCTGACCTGGGTGTTCACAAGGCCGACGCGATCCGCTACATAACCGGCAAAGAGATCAGCGAGATTCGGGCCTTCTCCGGAACGCTGGAAAAGAAGCGTACCGACCTCGAAGACAACTTTGTATCTTCCTTTATCTTCAAGGATGGTGGTATGGGTTCCCTCGCCGCTTCCTGGACGGTGAAGGGCGGCATGACAAACTACACGATTGTCCACGGCAGCAAAGGCACCTTGGAAATCCTGCTCCATCCCGACAAGCCCCTCGTGGCCCGGATGCATGAACCCTTGTCCGAGGTGGTCTTCACTTTGCCGGAAGCCCCCATCCTCTACAAGGACTCCTGGGGTCTCGATATAGGCGGTTCCTTCGTGCGGGCGATTCTCGGCGAAGAAGAGCCCTTCTGCTCGGGCGAAGAAGGCCTGAAGAGTCTGGCCGTTATTCTCGCCGGAGAAAAAGCCGCCGAGACAGGAAAGTCCGTCAAAGTAACGGTATAATACCTTTAACGAACGCCGGTAATCGTCGTGCGGGCGGTTGCCGGTGTTTGTTTTTTGGGGCAGGCACCACGTCTGTCTGTTTGCTGTGTTTGGGCCATCGGGCCACCGAACAATGAAGTGGATTCGAAGCTAATGTCATTCGATACGGTTACCGTGGCGCTCGGCGATCGCGCCTATCCCATCCATCTGGGATGTTCAATACTTGACCAGCTACCAGAGTTGGTTCGTGCCACGGGCGTCGGGGGCAAGCTGGGCATCGTCACCGATTCCAATGTGGGCCCTCTTTACGCTGATGCCGTCGTGGAAAGCTTGAGCGCTGCAGGATTCAACGTGGTGGTACACACCATGGCCGCAGGCGAGCCCAACAAACGGATGGCGGCCGTGGAAGACATTTGCGGCACCTTTCTCGCCGGCGGACTGGATCGTACCAGTCTGGTCTTGGCCCTTGGCGGCGGCGTGGTCGGTGATGTGGCCGGGTATGCAGCGGCATCCTTTATGCGCGGCATTCCCTTTATCCAGATTCCCACGACCATCGTGGCCCAGGTGGATTCCAGCGTTGGCGGCAAAACCGGGGTAAATCACCCCCTCGGCAAAAACACCATTGGTGCCTTTCATCAGCCCCTGGGTGTGCTCGTCGACATGGCCCTGCTCCAATCCCTTCCCGACCGTGAATTGCGGGCAGGTCTCGCAGAAGCCATCAAACACGGCATCATCGCCGACGCCGATTTGTTTTCCTATATGGAATCCAACGCGACGGCCATTCTGGCGAAGACCCAGGCCAACCTGGTGGTGCCCATTCGTCGCTCCTGTGAAATTAAGGCCGCTGTCGTGGCCGCCGATGAAAAAGAGCACGGTGCCCGCGCCAATCTGAACTACGGCCATACCTTTGGACATGCCATCGAGTCGGTGACACACTACGAGCAATTTCTCCACGGCGAGGCCATTGCCCTCGGCATGGTCGCCGCCGGAGCCCTTTCGCTGGAGTTGGGACTGGTGGATGAGGCATTCGTCGAACGGCAGCGAAATATTTTTGTCGCCTATGGATTGCCCGTAAACTGGAGCGAGATCCCCGTGGATGAGGTCATCCAGGCCATGCAGAAAGATAAGAAAGTGCGGGCAGGTACCCTGAAATTTATTGTGGCCGACCGAATGGGCCACGTCATCCACCGCACGGATATCACCGAGGCGCAAGTGCGCATTGCCCTGAAATCCATCGCAGGTTAATCTTTAAAGGAAAATTCCATGGTTTTTGGTGGCGAATCGGCTGACAGCTACTACGACGAAGGGGTAACCGCCACCATGCGTGGCGATGTGGGCCAGGCGATAACACATTTTGAAAAGGCCCTTGCCCTTGACCCCTACCACGTGGCAAGTTGTCACCAACTGGGGAAGTGCCACGTGCGTCTGGGCAAGCTGCAAGCCGCGGTCGAATTCTTCTACCGTGCAATCAAGGCCCGTCCCAATCCCATTCCACCCCGCCTCGACCTGGGTTTTGCCCTCCTGGAAGGCGGCAATGCACCCCGTGCCGAAGTCGCCTTCAACGAAGTGCTGGCGGTGAAGCCAGAGAACACCAAGGCCATGCTGGGACTCGCGGGCTGCGCATTTCAAAAAGGGGAGTGGGAGCGCGCCTACATCCTGGTAAGTCAGGTGGTTTCCCAGGGCGGCGACGGCTTCGCAGCACGTTACCTCCAGGCGCGGGCCGCCCGACTGGCCAATTTCCTCGATGTTTCCGTCACCGCCTTTGAAGCCGCCGATGGACTGATTGAAAAACTGATTGAAGGCAATCCGGATCAGCCCGAAGGGTACTACCTGCGGGGTGAACTGAACTTTGCACGGGAAAATTTCGCAGCGGCCCTGGATAGCTTCCAGGCGGCGGAGAATCGTATCGTATCCGGCACCCATTATTATTCCTACGGAGAGCATTTTGACGCCCTCGTCGTACTCGCGAAAAAAGGCATGAGCCTGCTCCGTCTCGGGCGCCGGGAAGAGGCGATGAAAATCGGTGAAGAGCTGATGAAACACGACCCCAAAAATCGCATTGCGGCCCTACTCACAAAAACGGACTGAAAGGGACCATGAGCGAAATCAATATACAGCTCGTTCGGGAATTCTTCGAACTGAACCGATTTCGCGTATTGACCCATTGGCAACACGATGAGGAGCGTCGCCACGGGGTGGAGAGTGGCCTGCTCCTGTTTGTGGAGCAAGTGGGACAGGAAACCGAAGGCCGTGAAGCCCCGGGTGTCCTACTCGATCAGCGGAGCGTACAAGGCCTCCAGCGGGCTGTCGTAGAGGTGCGTGCCTGGCATGGGGACAAGTTCTATCCGTCCGTCGTCGAGTCCAGCCCGGTCCTCGGCCACGTCGCATCCAAAGAAGTGCGTGCCCTGGCCGCATCCGTGTTTGGCGAACAGTCCGTCGTGTCCGTCCTGGTTATTTCCGAGCTTCCGGGCAAGGCAAAATTGCGAACCAGGACGCTCGAACTCATTCAAGCCATGGGCGTGGAGCACGTGCTGGAATTCAGTACCATGCTCGCCTCCATGCTGGAAAAACTGAGTCCCCAAAGCAACTATGCGCCCTCCCAGACCCTGCAAACCCTCCGGTTGCTCAAACGCTACGATCTCGTTCAGCATCAGCAACTTGAGTTCCGATTTCCCCTTGATCCCGCACCGGCCCTGTTAAATCCGCCCGTAGATGTTGCCGTCGACGAACCGGATGATTAGCAGCGCGGGCTCGGACCAGGGAGCAAAGCGCATTTCAACCGAAAAAGAGTAAGGGAATACCATCATGAAAATGCCCGTCGTCCACACGATACTCCTTGTTATGTCCTTGCTTGGGACGATTCTGTTGTCGAATGTCGCAGCGGCGGAGGCCTATCTTGCACCCAGAAATACGGAAGTTCCCTTTCCCTACAAAGTCGGGGCGACGCGAAGTTGGCCGATTCTTCGCGCACCCCTCCCTGCGGGCGGGCGCATCTCCTTCATTGCGAAGCGCGGGGAAAATACCCTGGCCCAGGGAAATACGGTTGGCCTGCCCGGAATGAAAATAGACTTGGCGGAGGATCGCTACCTGCGTATTGTGTCCGAGACGGACACCCCGGAAGCGTCCTTCGAACTCGAAGTGTCCCTGGCCCTCCCGGGGGGCGACATCGAATACCAGACCTTGTCCATTCTGGCGGCACCACCGGCCCGTCCTATTTCGTATCTGGCCGATTTTGGGGACGACCTGATTCGTATATTCAACGGCACCCAGGATGGGAGCTGGCAGCCCCTGACCCGCGATGGCTTCGACCAGTATTTTCGACGCTGTCAGATGCAAGGCATCGACCGCCTCATACTCTGGCTCACGGCCATGCCCTACGTTACCGACGCCGCAAACTACACGCCGGAGGATTGGGAAAATTATGTCGCCCAGGCAAAAGCATTGACCGAAAGCCCCAATTTCCTGAAACTCATCGAAACGCGGAAGAAAGGGGCCGCGGCGGGCGAATGGGGGCTCCATCTTTCCTGGGATTGGATACGCCAACTTAATCTTTACCGACTCATTGATAATTTTGGCCCCATGCTCTCCCAAAGTGCTATGGACCATGGAATCAAACTCACCGTCAGCTTTCGTCCCTTTGAGCCCGCACTCACCAAATATTATGAGTTGCCTGCCTTCGATCAGGACGGCACCTACCTCTGGGGCTTCTTACCCATGGCCTCCCCGACGGTGAATTACCAGACTTCTGAAACTTCCTTTGCCCACTACCGCACTATCCTCGAAAAAATGGGCTTTCCAGAGAAGGGGCAGATTGGGAGCATCACCCTGCCTGGCGCGGCAACGACCTCGGCCTGGGTCGATCGATTTCAGCAGCAGGGAGACAACCTGCGCATTCATGCCTCGGACTATCCGCCCTTGCAGCCGGAATCGCTCGTCTTGCAACGGCAACCCGATGGTACCTTTGCGTTGGTGCCCTTCGGTGGATTTTCGAAGGAGGCGAATGGCCGCAGGACAGAAGTTACGGATTTCACGCTCCGGGTGGATGGCACCGACGTTCATCTCGAAAACCTCCACGTTGCACCGGAAACGCGCTACCTCATTCTCAGCAATCCCTCCGACGACGCGACCGCATCAGCACCCAATCTGGCGACCTTTGCGCCCGTGACGCTACATTCAAAAGCAGGCAACGCCCTCGGTCGGGAAAACGTCTATTGGGTGCTCGACGACGATCCCGCGCTTTCGAGCAAGACACGGGTGCCCGGGATACCCGAAACGGGAAACCAGGCCACCGAGTTTGATGCCACCGAAGCGGGCTACCTCCACCTCTATCAGCAGGGTGAACCCCGCACGGATCTGAAGAATCGCCTCCTCGTCATCGATCTGGGGGCTCCCTATTCGGTGGAGACGTTGGATCTGCAACAGCCCGTCGCCCGCGCCAACGCAATTAAAGAGCTGAAGACCGTCCTGGATTTGCCCGCCTTTGACGAGTTGTTCGTAAACACCCGATCCCACGTTCAGCTTTCGGCCTATCAGGGCGATGGTGACGAGGGCATTCAGCCTCTGGTGAATTATCGACAAGCCCACAAGAGTTATACCCATCTGGGCATCGATCGCGCCTATGCTCCCGTAAGTCTCAGCGAGGATCCCGTGCTGAAGTCTTGGGCCGCCGACCCGGAGTTGGTCGAGCGGATAACGACCTGGCAGACGGGGGAGTGGGAGGGATACGGCCAAGAGGCAGATTCACCCTTCCGGTGGCGCTATGCCCGAAACAAGGCCGTCGCAGACGGGGTGCGCCTCCTGCTCCAGGATGTTGAGGAGGCATTTCCGGGGATTCGAACCCGTGTCGTCATTCCCATGGGCGCGCAAATTGCCCAGGAGGTGCGCAACGGGATTGCGACCCTCCAGCGTGCCGATGGGACGGCCTATGGCCCCGACTACAATGGCGTATGGACGACCGTAAACCACATACCGGCCATTGGAGAGGGGATGGCCATGCTCGACCTCAGCGGCCTTAGCACCGAGCCGGTTTTCTTCGGCGTTCGTGATATGCCCGAGGCCGAGCCATTTGCTCTCTACTTCGAAGCAGCGCAACGAGACCTGGCGGCCAATCGGGGCTCGTCATTTCGCGGACCCCGCAGCTTTTTCTTTGAAGCACAATATTCGCTACGCCGTTCGGACTACGACGTCGCCCGGGCAGACAGAGAACGCATTATCTGCAACGTACTTTCCCATGCCGAGGAAGTCAGTGAAGTTATCCTGTATGAAGCCGCGGACTGGCTCTACTTTTTGCCATTCCAAGATCGTGATTTAAACGGACACTACTTTCTGGAGCGATGTGCAGAGTAGGGCGTACGTCACCCCCAGCTTTTTCCGAGGAACAATTCTTTGAGAAATAGGCTAGAATAGAGGGTATAGCGCGACAGACGGGAACGAAGGGTTCCGTTCCGTGCTGTCCAGCGTGTGGGAATTGGCGAAGGAGTGTCCAATCAATGGCCTTACAACCGCTACAGCGGGATGAGCTGATTCGTAGTCTCTGGGGTCGGCCCATGCTGGTCCTGGTCCTTTCCATCGCTATCGGCGGCCTCCTCTGGGTCGTAGAAGAAAAAAACCATCGGACACAATACCGTCTGGAGCTGGAGGTTACTGCCGAGCAATCGGGCAAGCGCCTTTCCGACTGGGCCGAAGACCGTATGAACCTGTCCCGCTTTCTCGCTGAGCGATGGGATGATGAATATGTGGATGACCTTTACCGGTATACGCAAGATGCCGCCGAGTTTGTGGAGCGTTTTCCCGGGTTCAAAGCCTTAAATTGGATGGATTCTGCGGGCGTTATCCGCGTCGTTGTCCCTATGGAGGGCAATGAATCGGTCTTGAACGTGGACTTGAGTAAGAGCGCTTTCCCAGAAGTGCGGAACGCCCTCCTTCGGGCGAAAGAATCGGGTAGGCCGACCCGTACGCCCGCATTTATCAATCTAATTCAGGGGGGAAGGGGTTTTGCAACGTATTTTCCTGTCTTTGATGGGGAAGGAAATCATACGGGGTTCATCAATGCCGTCTTCCGGGTCAATGAATTTGTTGAAACGTGCCTGGCGCGGATACAGGGGGTAGACGAATTTCGTCTGGCCCTTCGCGAAGACAACGGGGTTCTGGTGTATCCCATCGACGCCGAGGAAGACTATTTACAGACAGAGGAGGCGATTTCGGTCGCGGTCAATGTCATTGATCAAACGTGGGAGCTCAGCCTCGCGCCCGCACCCGCCTTGATTCACGCTCGGACCTTTGATCCCCACCACCTGATTCTTCCTTTTGCGATTGGTGTGGGCCTCTTGTTGGCCGCCCTGGAGCGAATACTGGCACAGCGAAATCGAGCCTTGCTACTCAGTCAGGCCCAATATCACAAGCTGTTTCAAGATGCCCCAATCGGATATTTTTCGGTGAAGCCCGATGGGATAATCGAAAAAGTAAATCGTGTGGCCGCTGCCTTGACGGGCTGTAGCCGGGAGGCAATATCCGGGAAAGATATTTTCGACTTTTTCCCCGACGATGGAAATGTGCGTGACACGGTGCGCCAACAGTTTGAGCAGGTCAGAAATGGAGAGCCCATACGGGTTGAAGAAACGCAAATGCTGCGAGAGAATGGGCCACCCTTTTGGGTGATGGCATCGGTCGAAGGCGTCTACAACGCCGATCAAGCGCTGACCCTTTTTCGTCTGACGATTCGTGATGTCTCCGAGCGCAAAGAGGCGGAGGAGGCCCGAAGTTGTCTGGCGGCCGCGGTCGAGCAGGCTGAAGAAGGCTTTGTCATCACCAGCGCTTCCGGCACGATTCAGTATGTGAATCCGGCTTTTAATGAATCGGGCATTGGTGCGGAAGGCAGTCTGACGCAGCAGCGGTTGGGGGATGTGTTTCAGGCCGCAGGTGTCCCGGAACATGTTGTCGCACCATTGCGAGAGGCCATTGATCGGGGCCAGCGCTGGCAGGGAACATACGCCTTGTCTCGGGGCCGTGGCAAGACGAAACGGGCCGTCGCAACCCTCTCGCCCTTGCGTGATGATTCGGGGAAACTCTCCACCTTTGTTTTGCTCCAGCGTGACGTGACCCATGAAGACGAACTACAAAGCCAACTCCTGCAAGCCCGCAAAATGGAGGCAATCGGACGGCTGGCCGGCGGTATCGCCCATGATTTCAATAACATTCTTCAATCGTTGTTGGGCTACGCTTCGCTCGGTCGAAAACAGCGTGAAGACCCCGTCGCGGTAGAGCACTGCCTGATAGAAATCGAGCGCGCCGGTAATCGCGCGGCGGAGCTGATAGCCCAGATACTCGCGTTCGGTAGAAGAACGGACGAGCCCGATCAGTTGCTGTGGCTGAGAGAAATTATCAACGAAGTGCGCGATTTGCTCCAGGGAGCGCTGCCAGAGAATATCAATTTTGATGTGAGCACCGAATCGCCCCAGTATCCCATCGTGGGAGACGCTACACAAATACATCAGATTCTCATGAACCTTGCCTCGAATGCGCAACATGCCATGAGCGATTCGGGAGGTCTGTTAAAAATTGATTCTCGTGCGGTCACCGTATCAGAGGGTGGCACGGACAACCTGGAAGGGCTTGCACCAGGAGAGTACATGTGTCTCAGCGTAGAAGATTCGGGCGCGGGCATGTCGGATGAAATCAGGCAGCGAGTCTTCGAACCCTATTTCACCACCCGAGAAGGTGGGCAGGGTAGCGGTCTGGGGCTTGCCATGGTTCACGGTTTGGTCAATCAACACGGCGGCACCGTTCAGGTAGAGAGTGCCCCCGGTGAGGGGACCACCTTCCTCATATACTTCCCCGTAGTGCACCATGGAAAAACCGAAACGGTGACCGATCTCAAGACCGATGGTGGGGGGGCGATGGATCACCAGGAACCTTCGCCAAACAAATTGCGTGTGCTTTACGTAGATGACGAAGTTCAAATAGTGGACAGCATGAGCCGACTCTTGATTCATGCGGGTTTTGAAGTGGTTGGACACGCAAGCAGTGTGGATGCCCTGGCCTGCTTCCAAGGGAATCCCGAAGCCTTTGATGTGCTGGTCACCGATTTGAGCATGCCCGATATGAACGGAATCGACCTCGCCAAGGCGATTCACAGCCAACGAAGTAATCTGCCCGTCATACTCTGTTCGGGGTATAGCGACACCTTCGATAGTGAAATCGAGGATAACCGTCAGACGATAAAGACCTATCTGGTGAAACCGGTGACGGCTGCTACGTTGCGGGCTGCCATTGAAGATGCCTGTGTCAGGAAAGCGTAGGAATCGCCTTTTGTCGCCTCAATATACCTCTGGCACAAAAGTCTGGTCCGTAATCGGCGGGCGAACGTAGCCAGTCTCAATGACTCGCGGGGGAAGCTCAATCGGTTCCGGCGTCAAATCCTCGTATGGTATCGTACTCAATAAATGGGCGATACAGTTGAGCCGTGCCCGCTTCTTTACGTCGGCATTTACGACATTCCATGGCGCCTGTTTAATGTCGGTGTGATTAAACATGTCATCTTTCGCCTTGGAATACTCCAGCCACTTGGATCGTGATGCCAAATCCATGGGGCTCAGTTTCCACCGTTTCGTCGGATCGGTCAGGCGTGCCCGGAAGCGTTCTTCCTGAATCTGGTCATCGACCGAAAACCAGTATTTAATCACGATGATGCCAGAGCGAACCAACATGCGCTCATACTCCGGGCAGGATCGATAAAACTCGTCGAGCTCCTCTTTGGTGCAAAACCCCATGACACGTTCAACACCCGCGCGGTTATACCAACTCCGGTCAAACAACACCATCTCACCAGCAGCCGGGAGGTGGAGCGCATAGCGCTGAAAATACCACTGACTCTTTTCCCGTTCTGTGGGTGTGCCGAGGGCGACAACACGGCATACACGTGGATTTAGGCATTCCGTGATGCGCTTGATAGCACCGCCCTTGCCCGCCGCATCTCGCCCTTCAAAGAGGACGACGACCTTGAGCCCCTCTGCCTTAATCCACTCCTGAAGCTTGACCAGCTCGATCTGAAGCTTGCCCAGGGCTTCCTCATAGTCCTTTTTAGAAATCGACCTTCGTTCGGGGGGCAGGTCGATCTCGGACTTTTTCTTGTGGTCCTTTTCCTCGGTCTTCTTTTTGTCTTTCTTCTTATGCTTACTCATGTCGGTGCTCCTCTGGGCGTAAACATCGGTCTCGTCCCGGTACTTTCTCCCACTGGTCCTGCACAGAACATCGTGCGAAGGGCTTCATCAGTAGCGTACAATCCGGATTCCGACATGGGTAACGGTAGGGCATGATTCACACGGTTTTCAAGCAGGGATTTTGTCGTGATATCCATTGGCGAGGCCGTGTAGTGTCCCTTATCCGTAGCGCCTGTGTATGATGTGGCACGAGGAACGTCCGCGCCGACGCGTGACAGGACTATTCAGGAGAGTAAAATGGCCCGCCACGAATTTGAAAGTATCTCCGAGTTAAAACGCTACCTCGACGCGTCGAAAGACCTCACGGGTGCTTCGTTTCAGTCCCTGGATCTCACGGGAATGGAGGAGACCTTGTCCGGCGCGACGCTGGTAGACAATTTACTGCTTGGATGCGTCGTGCCGCCACCAGTCCTGGCCCTCTTCACGGAGCCCGTTTTGTTTCCGTCGTTGCCGGGCCTCAACTTTAATCCCTTTCGGGCGCTACTTTATACCCCGGAAGAATTGCTCGGGGCCTACCGGCTCGGGGATCCCGAGAGTTACGCGGAAACACTGGATGGCATCGTCTATAAGCAGTATCGAGACGAGTACGAAGACGAGAACACGGATGTCCGAACGACCCTGGCCCGTCGTCTGCATGACCATGCCATTACCGACGCACTCCAGGAATATCTGGTGGGCAAACGTGTGGTGGCGATTATGGGCGGGCACTTTCTTGGTCGCGATGATCCCCGCTATCTTGAGGTGGCCCGACTTACCCGGGATCTCATTCATGCAGGCTATCTGCCCGCAAGTGGCGGTGGCCCAGGGGCCATGGAGGCAACCCATCTGGGCGCCTGGTTCGCAGAGCGTCCCGATGAAGAATTGATGGATGCCGTGGCCATACTCTCCCGTGCACCCACCTATTCCCCAATCGCTCCCTGGCTCGACGCAGCCTTCGAAGTGGCACGGAAGTACCCCGTGACGTCTCGAGAGCGATGTGATAGCCTTGGGGTGCCTACCTGGCGCTATGGTCACGAGCCGCCGACCTGTTTCGCCTTGCACATCGCAAAATACTTCGCCAACAGTGTCCGCGAAGACGGACTGCTATCGCTTGCGCGAAATGGCGTTGTTTTTGCCCCAGGCAGTGCGGGAACCATCCAGGAAATATTTCAGGACGCCACCCAGAATCACTACAAGATCTTCGGCGGCGTAAGTCCTATGATCTTTTATGGTGCGGAGTACTGGAACACGACGAAGCCCGTTTTTCCCGTCCTGAAAGAGTTGGCGGCGGGGCACGACTACAGCCGCTATCTCAGCATTACGGATGACCGCCATGAAATTGTTCGGCAGATTGATGCCTTCGCAGCTACCGTGAAAGAAGTCTGGTAAGAATCGTTGTCACCATTGCGGCCGAGTCACACACGTCGATTTGACCGTTCACCTTGTACATCGACGACAGCAACCGGTATATTCCCAAGTTCAACTTGGAGGAAGTACTGTGACCCGAACTAAATCGCTTTTCTATGGTGCCAATCTCGCAGTTGCTGCCATCGTGTCGGTGGCGGCATGTGCCGACCCAATCCTGCTCGAAGTCGAAGACTTCAAGGGGCCGTGGCAAACGCAAGACAATATATCCGGCTTTTCTGGTGCCGGTTTTTGTACCTCGAATGCCAAAGACCCCGATATTGCGGACACGTCTATGGACGGTAGCGCCACCATCTCGGAAGCAGGGCTCTACGCTGTCTGGACCCGCGGCTATACCTCAGAAAACACCAACAGGGCCTACCAGTTGGTGGTGGGGGAGACCCGCTTCGCACCAACCCACGAAGGTTCGGAGCGCCAGTGGTCCTGGCAAAAGGCCGGAGAAATAACCTTGCCTGCGGGGACGGTTGCGGTGAAGGTGGTGGATACGGCCGATGGCTTTGAATCCGTCGATGCCATCCTACTCACCCGGGACCTGACCGTAGCACCCGACGCGGCCCTGCAGGCCAGGGAACGGTGGCAGGTCTACCCCCATGGACTTCCCGGAGCCGCAGACCCACTCCGTTTCAACATCGAAGCCAGTCGTGATGCCCTCGCATTGCGGACCGATCCCACCTCCGCCGAGGAGTGGGCCGCACGGGCACCCGTCATCAAGGCCGCATTGCAGGAAAGCCTGGGGCTGGCTCCCTGGCCTGAAAAAACGCCACTGAATGGAAAAGTGACGGGCCGTGCGGAGCGGGACTTCTATTTCATTGAAAATATCGTCTTTGAGAGTCGACCGGATTTTTACGTCACCGCCAATCTCTATATACCCAAGAATATCAGCGCTCCTGCGCCCGCCGTGGTGGTCGTGCCGGGCCATGCCATGGAAGATGGTAAAAACTATGGCCTCTACCAATTGGGCCAATTGGGGATGGTCAAGGAGGGCATCATTGTCCTCGCCTACGACCCCATCGGTCAGGGAGAGCGCAAGTTGCCCGGTTTTAAACACGATTTGGGCTATGGCTCCCTGCTCGTTGGGCAGAGCAACGAGGGCTATATCGTTTGGGACAGTATTCGGGCCATTGATTACCTGACAACCCGCGCGGAAGTGGATGTTAATAAAATCGGCCTGGCAGGTAATTCAGGCGGTGGCGAAAATGTCTTCTATACCATGCCCCTGGATGAACGTATCCAGGCCGGAACGTCTTTTTCCTTTGTTTGCTCCTATGACCTCTGGCTTGCGGAGGGCGGCAACCATTGTATTTGTAACCACCTGCCCGGCATCGTCCATGAGATGGAAGAATTCGAGATTGTCGGGCTCAACGCGCCCCGTTCCTTTCTGGCCGGTAACGGTGCGAAAGACAAAATATTTCCCGTGGCCGGTCACCGGGAAACCATCGAGCGCGCGCAAAATATATATGCCATGGTCGGAGCCGAAGGGAAGGTCGCGAGCGTTCTCGCCGATGAGGGCCATGGCTGGAGCCAGCCGCTCCGTGAAGCGGGTTGGGGCTGGATGAATCAGTGGCTCCTCGGAAAAGGCTCCGGCGAGCCAATCCCTGAAGTGGGTTTGACGGCGGAAGACGTTAGCTCGGTAGATATAAAATGCCTTAAAGAGGGCACCATGCCCGAAGGAGCCGAGACGGTGGTTACCCTCAATCGCCAACTTGCTGAGGGCTTTATTGCCAATTACAACACGCCCCCGGAAAACAAGGAGGCGTGGGAAGGTCGAGCACCCCAATGGCGTGAGGAAGTCTGGGCAGTCCTGGGGGGCAAGCCCGAATCCTTCAAGGCCGCACGACGTTTCTCCAAACCCTTCGAGCAGGATGGCCTCTACGTCGAGAATATCGTAATTGCCGTCGAGGACAAGATGGAGGTGGGGGCCATCTTCGCACGACCGATTGACCAGGAAGGTGCCAAACCAGCCACCATTTTCATCGGTGGGCACGACGACAAGCAGGCAGCCGTCCTTACAGGTTATGCGGCGGAGGCCGTGCGTACGGGGCCGGTACTGATACTCGATCCCCGGGGCACGGGCTGGTCCTACAATCACACCAACCACCTTACGAGTGATTCCATTGTCCTGGGCCGCCCCCTCTTTGCCCAGCAAGTCTGGGATGTAATGCAGGCCCGCAGCTACCTCGCAGAGCGGGACGACGTGGATGGTGCCCGGATTTCTCTCCATGGAGACGGGCAGGGTGGATTGCTGGCCCTCTATGCCGCCGCTCTCGATGGCGACATTGCCCAGGTTGAGGCGACCAATGTGTTGGCCAGTTACCGCTACTTCCTGGAAGACGAACAGCCCCAACCCATTGCACTGTGTGTTCCCAATGTGTTGAAGGTCATCGACATTCCCCAGGTTGCCGCTCTTGTGGCGCCGAGGCCCCTGGCCGTGTCGGGCGTCGTGGGCTATGGGCTGGCAGGGTTGTCGTCAGAAGATGCCGCCCGGGACTGGGCCTTTACCACGGCCGCCTATCAGGTTGCAGGGAACGAAGGGGCTCTCCACCTGAAGTAACGTTATCGATCGAAAACGGCCCGGAAGCGTTCCTGTTCAGGAGTCTTCCGGGCCGTATGTATTTTATCTAACTAATTCGTAGTGGGCTGTAATCAGCTCGCAACTTTCGCGCTTCGACGACTGCGTTGGCCGCCATAGCGTTTAGCGTTGCCGGCCTGGGCGGTGCTGTTTCCACCATTGCTGCGGCTACCACCGCGATTGCGGCCGTTGCCATTGCCTTTTCCGCCGCCACCACCGGTGCCGCGGAATGACCGGGAAATCTCCACCGAGCCCTTCCAGGCAATTTCAGGAATCTGCTTGCCCAGGCCGCGTTCAATTTGAGCGAGCTCTTTGGCATTGTCCGGGCTGGCAAAGGTAATCGCGTCGCCTTTTTCCTGGGCACGTGCGGTACGGCCAATACGGTGAATGTAATCATCGTATTGTCCTGGGATATCGAAATTGATGACGTGGGTCACGCCCTGAATGTCGATCCCACGGGCCGCCACATCGGTAGCCACAAGGATATTGCACTTACCGGCTTTGAAGTCTTCCAAAGCACGTTGGCGTTGGTTCTGCGAGCGTCCACCGTGAATAGGTTGGGCCTTGAAGCCCTGGCGCTTTAACTGCTTCGCAACGCGATCCGCCCGGTGCTTGGTGCGGATGAAGACAATGGATGACTCAACGTTGGGCTGCTTCAATACGTCGGCAAGCAGGTCCGCCTTGTCTTCCGTGCGCACCGTATACAGGTGCTGGGTCACGGCATCCGCAGGTGTGGCGACCACACCCACTTCAATGCGGCGGGGCTTATACTGGAATTCCTGCGTCAGTCGGGCCATTTCCTGAGCGAAGGTCGCGGAGAACATGAGCGTCTGACGTTCCTGCGGCAGCACGGAAACAATCCGGCGAATGTCCGGAAGGAAACCCATGTCCAACATACGGTCCGCTTCGTCAAACACGAGGATGGACAAGTTGTTGAAACGTACATTCTTCTGGTTGATATGGTCCAGAAGACGACCTGGCGTCGCAATGATGATGTCTACACCACGGCGAAGGGAATTAATCTGTGGCTGCATGCCAACACCACCGTAGATACAGGCGCTGCGGAGCTTCATCGCTCGTGCGAGGGGCTCTACCACCTGATGAATCTGGATGGCCAATTCGCGGGTGGGGGAAAGAACGAGCATACGGCTCGGACCGGCTTTGTGGCGGGAAAGTTCGCAAATGGATGGCAATGCGAAGGCCAGCGTTTTTCCCGTACCCGTCTGGGCGACGCCCAGGATGTCTTCGCCAGCAAGTGCAGGCTTAAAGGTCTGCTCCTGGATTGGCGTGGGAGTGTCAATGCCTTTCTCGGCTAAGATGGCAAGACAGGGAGAGGGAATATCAAAATCACTAAAGGACACAATGCGCCCCTTTCAATAAAGGGCCGATAGGTGTAGATCACCACGGCTGCTGAGGTTTGTTTGCTCAGCTATACACACGTGGGAAAACTCAGAAGGGAGCGTAACCGGAGAGAAAGATGAGCAACTGCGGGAAGCGCTCCCGCGGCGGCAAGGGTAATTGGAGAGTCCAATTACCCTGAATTTAAATTAAGTATACCCGCAATCCACGGGAGAATTCAAATTATAGTGTGCACGACGAGTTGAAGCGCTCCATACAGGTACGCTGTTCACCGGCCTCGGCACCGGCTACTGCCACATCCAGACAGGGCAGTTCATTGCATTCAGATAGCTCCGCGCCATGGGCCACGCAGTGATGGCGTTGTGCATGATCGGCTCTTTGTTGTAGAGAGGCTGCGGGTTCAAGAGACTGATAGAACTCAGGTGTGAAACCGTTTTTACGGGAGAACCGTCAGGCTTTTGTTAGACGGGATTATCCTTAGTTATTGGGCCGATTCACTCCAATCCTGCTTGGACACGTCCCAAGTCCGTGCCCAATAAATGAATGGGGTATCCAGCGCCGCGATGATCACCTTGAAGAAATATTTGGACAGGGCCAGCTCCACCGCTGTCTCAAAATCAAAAATGCCCCACCAGACCACGGTGGAATAAATGGTCGTATCAACCAGCTGGGAGCTCATGGTCGAGACATTGTTACGCAGCCAGAGCTTTCGCCCATGGGTCTTCTCTTTGAGTTTGTGAAAGGTCCACACATCAAGGTGCTGGCTGATGAAATAGGCAAAGAGTGAACCGAATATGAAGCGGGGCCCAAAACCGAAGAGCAGGGAAATGGCATCGTGGACCGCCGTCGCAAACTCCCGCTTGCCCTCATCCTGTGTGGGGAGGAAAAGCAGGCTGATCGACATGATCACAAAGACGACGATGCTGGTAACAAATCCCATCATGACCGCGCGATGGGCTTCCCGCTTACCGTAGCGCTCACTCAATAGGTCCGTTGCGAAGTAAATACCGGAGTAGATGACCATCCCCAGGCTGGTTTGCATGCCAAAAATAGTCGTGAGCTTTGGGCCCTGCAGATTCATCAAAATTATATTGAGCACGATGACCGCGTAGAGCCCCTGTTTACCAAACATGCGAAACAGGAGCAAGGTCATGGACAAGTCCACACAGACCGTCACCACCCAGAGCAAGTTTTGATGTTCCGCGAAAAACGCAGCAATGAATTCAGGAATCATGGGGTCTCCAGACAGCGCGGCCGCCGTCAGCTATAGGCGGGCATGCCGGTTTATTTCTCGACATCGAATGTTTTAATCAGTTCATTGTTCTGCCCCGGGCTTCGTAGCACCGCATATCTAAAATTCATCGCGACCACGTAAAGATCTTCATATACTGCATCTCTTCGGTTCTAAATGGGCCCATAGTCGATATCCCAATGCAACGGTGGGTAGGACCATAGCGAAATGAGGGATGGAGCGTCAATGCGCTGGATGCGAGCGAAAATCGATGGGTGGCCTGCGGGTTGGGCCCATGGGGCAAAAAAAATTGAGGCGATACCCGATTGAACCGTATTCGGTGCCTCTGTTATAACCCCATCGAGTAATTTAACGCCCCTTCACCCACTATTGGAGTACCTACCCATGAAAACCCTGTCAAAATACGTATTGTCCACCCTCGTGGCGCTAAGCACCCTCACGGCGATGGCGCAAGATGTGTCGCCCTTTCTCGGACGTTGGGCCTTGACGATTCCCTCAGACCGTGCGGGCTGGCTGGAAGTCCGGCAAGAGTCGGGCTATCTCGACGGCAAAATTCTCTGGGGGGGCGGCAGTGTCGTTCCCGTGGAGAGTGTCTACGTGGTGGGCGACACACTCTACGTGACGCGGGTCCGCAACGTGGAACGTAAAGATGCCGATGGCACGGTTGTGCGCACCCAGCAGTTTACGGAAACCATCACCGCAGAGAAACAAGGGGCCGACAAGCTCGTGCTGGTTCAGGAAGAAGTTAATCGCGATGGTTCGGGCGTTACCCGGTCTGAATTTACAGGTAACCGCATTCCGGCGATTCCGGCCGTCCCCGATTTGAGCGCCGTGAAATTTGGCGACCCCATCGTACTGTTTAACGGCCTGGACCTCAACGGCTGGTCCTTGACCGATCCCGGTCGGGATAACGGTTGGCGTGCCGAAAATGGCCTGCTGATTAACGTTGCTGCCCAAGAAGAAGGCAAGCCCCACAAGCATTACGGCAACCTCCGTACAGACGCCGAATTTGAAGACTTTGAACTGTCGCTGGAAGTCCAGGTAGAAAAAAATGGCAATAGTGGCATCTACCTGCGCGGTATCTATGAAGTCCAGGTTATGGATAGCTACGGCATGGAACGGGATCCCCATCACATGGGTGGTATCTACAGCCGCATCACACCGCTGGTGGCTGCCGAAAAGCCTGCCGGAGAATGGCAGCGCATGGACATTACCCTGGTCGACCGACACATCACGGTCTTGCTCAATGGTCAGCTGGTCGTGGACAACCAGCCCCTGGAAGGGTGTACCGGCGGGGCCCTCTGGTCCGACGAATTCCGTCCCGGTCCCATCTATCTGCAGGGCGACCACACGGGTGTAACCTACCGAAACATCGTGCTGCGCCCCGTAGTAAAGTAATTCGACTCCAATCGCCCCGGCCATCGGTATATTGGCCGGGGCTTTTTTGTGTTTTCTTGGGGGGGGGCAGACGCCGGGGACAGTTTTCGATTGGCACGGAAACTAAACCCGTGGCGTCATGTCGAAGGTCCAATCGGTAACTGTACCCATAGACGCGATGTGTCGGAGTTTTACGGGTACAGGCACCCTCGCGCGCCGTCGCTTAGGGCGCATGCGCATCAAGCCGTCAGCGGCTCGGGAGTCTGTCCCCACCCAGGGGACAGTTTCCTATTGGCACGGAAACTCAACATGTGGCGTCGTGTCGAAGGTCCAATCGGTAACTGTACCCATAGATGCGATGTGTCGGAGTTTTACGGGTACAGGCACCCTCGCGCGCCGTCGCTGAGGGCGCATTCGCATCAAGCCGTCAGCGGCTCGGGAGTCTGTACCCATAGACGCCACAGCCCCTCTAGACGCCACAAAAAAAAGCCACGCAGTGTGTACTGCGTGGCTTGGTGCTCTAATGGCACCTCGGACAGGACTCGAATTCGCCTCCGGCGAACCTTCGGCCTGTGATTCGCCGTAGGCGAATTAACAGCCACCCGCTACGAGGAATGTACATTGTTAAGAATCCACTCACGCCCTGCGCCGGTTTTGAGTTGCTTTTCCCGTTTCATGGCTTCGGAACGGGTGGCGAATTGTTCGGTGTGAATCACAACCCAAGGTCCTTTGTTTCGTTTGGTGTACAGGGTAAATCGACAATCGGGGTCGTTGTGCTGGGCGAGGCGCTTACTCAGGTCAGAGGTCTGGCCGACGTAGGTCTTGCCGGTCGTTTTCGATTGGAGGATGTACACGGTATACATCATTGCCCTCAACAAAAAAAAGCCACGCAGTGTGTACTGCGTGGCTTGGTGCTCTAATGGCACCTC
>CAXBPH010000106.1:0-21128 GCA_963977445.1 uncultured bacterium
CGGTGGTGGAGCCGGGCGATCTTATTACGCTCATTGGAAACAAAGAGAGCCTGGATCAGATCCAGAAAATGTTTCATGCCCAGGAAGTAAAGCCCCGGCGCATCGCTATCATGGGGGGCGGCACCATCGGGTTGCGCCTCGCCCAGGCCCTCGAGAACAAGATGAAGACCATCAAAATTTTCGAGCGGCACGAGGAGCGCTCGCAGAAACTGGCGGCGAAATTAACGAAAGCCAAGGTCGTAAATCGTGACGCCACCTCCCGCGTGGCGCTGGAGCAGGAACATATCGACAGTATGGATATGTTTATTGCAACAACGGGTGACGACGAGCGCAATATTATGGCGGCTGTCCTTGCCAAAGAAGCGGGTGCCAAATCGGTGGCCGTAATTGTGCACCAGCCCGACTTCGCCCCCCTGGTAAAGCGTCTGGGCATCAATCTCGCCGTAACGCCCCGGGCCTCCATCGCCGACCGCATCCTCAAGATGATGTATCGAGGTGACGTATCCTCCCTCGCTATTCTGGGTGAGGGTCAGGTTGAAGTCCTGGAACTCAAGGTGGGCGAAGGGTCTCCGGTACTGGGTAAGGAACTTCGTGACGTTCGGATGCCCCGTGGTGCCCTGGTCGGCATTATTCTCCGTGGCGACAAAGTCATCATCCCCAGTGGATATGATGAAATCCATGCGGGTGATTCTGTCATTCTAATCGCGGAAGCCAAAGCACTTGATGCGGCGCGCAAAATATTGTTGAAGAAAAAATGAATTATCGCCTGGTCTCCAAATATCTCGGTCATTTTACAATGGCCATGAGCCTGTTAATGATTCCTTCTGCCATGTGGGCCTATGGTCTGGGCGAATGGAACGCCCTCGGGGCCTTCGGCGAGGCCATGGGTATTGCCGTGCTTCTCGGTGGAATTCTCACGGCACTCGGCCACAAAGCGCCGAATCGGATGTTCCAGCGTGAGGGATTGGCCCTCGTGTCTATCGGCTGGCTCCTCGCGGCGGCCGTGGGGGCGCTCCCCTTTGTCCTAAGCGGTACCTTGACGCCGGTAGAAGCCTATTTTGAGACCATGTCGGGATTAACGACGACCGGGTCTACCGTTTTGGTGGATATTGAGGCGGTGGATGCCAGCATCCTGTTCTGGCGTTCTTTTACCCACTGGATCGGTGGTATGGGCATCATCGTGTTGTTTATAGCCGTGTTGCCCTATATGGGCGCAGGTGGAAAGCAACTCTTCAAATCCGAGTCTCCCGGTCCCGATCCCCGCGGCCTGAGTCCCCGTATCAAAGACACCGCCTCGATCTTGTGGAAGATTTATATGGGGCTGACGGTGGTCCAGACCGTTCTGCTCATGGTAGTGGGAATGAGCTTCTATGACGCCCTCACCCATACCTTCGGCACCTTGGCCACAGGCGGATTCAGCACACGCAATGCGAGTATCGCTGCCTTCGATAGTGTGTCTATCGAGATTGTCATCATAATTTTCATGGTGCTGGCGGGCACCAATTTTGGCCTGTTCTTTGCCATGCTCCAGGGAGACTGGTGGGCCCCTCTGAAAAACACGGAGTGGAAAGCCTTCATTCTGATACTCGCCCTGTCTGCGACCTTTATTACCCTCAATCTCATGGGGCTTCAGGGCCGTCTGCCTGAAGATACCCACGCATTGGTGGAGCCCCACTACACTTGGGGCCAGGCCATACGACATTCGACCTTTCTCACCGTTTCCATCATGACCACCACGGGTTTCGGCACGGAGAATTTTGACCTGTGGCCGCCCTTTTCCCGCATGCTCCTCGTATTAATTATGTTTGTGGGCGGCTGTGCAGGTTCCACGGGCGGGGGCATCAAGGTTGTTCGCATGATTATTCTCTTCAAAATGGCCTACTGGCGCCTGGAGAGTACCTTTCGCCCCAAGACTATTCGACCTATCCGTATCAACGGGCAGGTTGTCGATGACGAAGTGCAACGAACGGTCTATGCCTTCTTTGTAATTCACATGTTCATCGTGGCCATAGGATGCGCCTTCATGTCGCTTCTGGGGCTCCCCTTTCAGTCGGCGCTCACGTCGGTCATCACCGCACTGAACAATATTGGTCCGGGACTGGAACTCGTGGGGGCGGCCGAGAACTTTCACTTCGTGCCGACCTCGGGGAAGATCTTCCTGTCCCTGTGCATGGCCATGGGACGGCTCGAGCTTTTCAGCATCTGCGTGCTCTTTGTCCCTGCCTTCTGGAAGCATGGCTGAGGCAGCGATGAGGCGAAATGGGGGCGATGGCCCGGGTATGGGGCCTTCAGTCAGCCGCTTTTTCGACGAGATGCCTGCGCTGGGCATACTCGGCCAACTGAACGCGCAGAATTTTTCGGCCCCGGTAGAGTCGTGACATGACGGTCCCGATGGGGCAACCCATGATTTCCGCAATATCTTTGTAGGATTTTTCTTCCAGATCGGCCATGATCACGGCCTGGCGAAAATCTTCGGGCAGGGCCGCCACGGCATGGCGAACCTCGTCGTCCAATAACTCCAACATGGCCTCCACGTGACCCAGATCGTCGGCGGCTTTTGGGGTGACGGGCACATCGGCGGCTTCGGTACCGGATAGTTCGACCTGCAGGGGCAACCGGGAACGGCGACGGTATTCATTGATGAAGGTATTGCGGAGGATGGTGAGGAGCCAGGCCTTGATATAGGTGCCCTCTTTGAATTTATCGTGGAACCGGAGGGCTTTTACGACCGCATTCTGGGTCAGATCTTCCGCATCGGCAACGTTGCGGGTAAGATTGAGGGCAACAGCGTAGAGCATGTCCATCTGTTCCAGGACTTGATCTTCGAACTCTGGTGAGCGTTGCGCCAAAAGAAAATTCCACGGATTTTAGAAGTTACAAGCATGAACGACAGGAAACGTCGGCTTTTTAAAGAAAAACCACCGGGCCCCGTTCAATCCGAGCCTCGTGGGGCGTCTTCATCCTGAAGGTCGGGGCTACCGGCCTCTCGTCCCCAACGTACGCCCGACAACGATAGAGAATCCCAAACTACTATCTGGCCGATGGTAACAAGGACACTGTTGACAAGTCAATGAAATACACCCGCTCATGACCGGTATGCGGGGCATCTGCCTGGGAGTCTGACGGCACCCGAATGACGCAATCATGGGAGATCCTGCGCGGTCGGACCTGAATCGAGAGGGCCCTACAGCGCCAGGTCACTAAACGTCATGATTCGGGAGCGCAACACATCCCAACGCCCGTCGGAGAGGGCCGGATCCCGCTCCAGGGCCTGGGCTGCGCATTGACGGGCGCGATTGAGCAATCGACTATCCTGAATCCAGGATGTGGCATGGCCATCGTCGAAACCGGATTGCTTGAAACCACTGACTTCGCCGGGCCCACGAAGTTTCAGGTCGGCTTCGGCGAGGTCAAATCCGCTGTCCATCTCGCAGAATATACGCAGTCGTTCTTTGCCTTCGGGCGTTCCCGGTTTACCAAGGAGGAAACAATAGGATTGATCGGAGCCCCGACCGACCCGACCACGTAGCTGGTGGAGCTGGGTCAGCCCAAACTGATCGGCATTTTCAATGACCATAATGGTCGCCTTGGGCACGTCGATGCCCACTTCAATCACCGTGGTGCTGAAAAGAATATCAATCTCGCCGGCCATAAACTGGACCATGGCCGCATCTTTTTCGCTGGCATCCATCCGCCCGTGGAGTAGGGCCGTGCGGACCGCTGCCAGGATGCCGTTGGAAAGCTCTTCATAGTGGTCTTCGACGGCGGTGGAGGCCTGACGGACCTCGGAGGCTTCGACGAGAGGGCACACAATGTAGCTCTGGAATCCCTTGGCCGCCTGCTCCTTGAGATAGGTATAGCACCCTTCCACCTTGGCCTCGGGAACGACGCGGGTCTTAATGGGCTTACGCCCGGGTGGCAACATATCAATGATGGACAAATCCATACCGCCATAGAGCGTCATGGTCAATGAACGGGGTATGGGAGTGGCGGTCATATGGAGCACATCGGGATCGGCTCCTTTGGCCGTGAGGGCGGCACGCTGGGCGACGCCAAAGCGATGTTGTTCATCCACCACCACAAGTCCCAGACGGGCAAAGGAGGTCTCTCGCTGAAACAGCGCATGGGTACCGACAACGACGTCGACATTTCCGGCGGCAATTTCACGACGAAGCGCGGCGGCCCCACGAACGGAGCCGGTCAGCAGGGCCAGACGGGTTTTCAGGGGCCCAAAGAGGCGGGTGAAGGCCTTAAGCTGCTGCTCTGCGAGTAATTCCGTAGGGGCCATGAAGGCCACCTGATAGCCACCATCGAGGGCGGCGGCGATGGCATGGGCCGCGACAATGGTCTTCCCACACCCCACGTCTCCTTGCAGCAATCGGGCCATGGGACGGGGCGTCCCCATATCTTTGAGAATTTCGGCGGTGGCCCTGTCCTGGGCTTCGGTGAGCGTAAAGGGCAGCTCGCCATCGAGTTTTTTCAGCAACGTGCCGTTTATCGTATGGGTGATCCCCGGGCGGGCCTTGCGGTGGGAACGTTTGTAGAGCACCCCCAACTGAATCGTGAGAATCTGCTCAAAGGACAGTCGTGCCTTGGCTGCCTCGGCGGCTTCGGGTGTCTCGGGAAAATGGAGCTGATGTATGGTTTCCGTGAGCGGTGCCAAGCCTTCGGCCTGACGCACCTCTTCCGGCAGAGACTCGGGCAGGGCCCCATCAATGAGTTGGATGGCATCTGTTATAAGATTTCGCAGGAGCCGCTGGGTAATCTGTTCGGTCAAGGGGTAAAGGGGCACGATACGCCCGGTGTGCTGGCTCTCCCCCTCCCCTGCTTCAGCGACTTCGTATTCCGGGCCCTTCAGGGCCAGGCCCTGGTAGGTCTCGGCCACGCCATGAAATATCGCCGAAACACCGGGGCGCAAGGTCGAGGTGGCGAGGTAGCCCCGCCCGAAAAAGGTTGCTCGCAGGGTTCCGGTGCCATCGGTCAGGGTGAGAATTGCCATGGTATTCCGGCCGCGCATGCGAAGATTTTTTGCCGTTTCCACGGTCGCCTGGATGGTGACAAGTTCCCCTTCACGGACTTCTGCGATGGGGGTCAGGTGGCGTCGATCCTGATAGCTCCGGGGAAAGTGGTAAAGAAGGTCGCGGACGGATTGGATACCCAATAGGGCCAATTGCTGGCACCGCTTCGGTCCCACGCCGGAGAGCACGGAAACGGGACTGTTCAGGGTAGGGGGCGTTGGGGACATAGTGTTCGATCGGCTCAGTTCTATTGGGATACACAGACGTTAAAGAACCATACCGAGGGTGTAGCACATTTCGCAAGTTCGGGAGGGAGAATCCGCCTGGCCTGCGCCGGTCCGCAGGAAGCAAAACACGGATTCGCGATGCTTTGGAAGAGGAAGGTACAATGTGGCCTTTCCTGTCTCCCAACCTATTTCATCTGGACCCTATGAACTTGTCAGCCTTCCCCGTCACCGAATTTCGCCGTCTTGCACAGCGATTCGTCCAAATCGTGGCCATCCTGCTCTTCGCCCCCCTCGCGTGGTCTCATCCGCTGGGTGACTTTTCCATCAATCAATATTTCATCCTGGATGGTTCCGGACCGACCGTCCAAATCCATTACCTGTTGGATGTGGCGGAGATTCCGTCCTTCAACGAATTGGACCTGCTGGATACCAATTTTGACAGCGAAATCAGTCAGACGGAAGTCGATGTCTACCTGGCGCAGCGGATTACCCAGCTTGTGGAACATCTGCACCTCCGGGCCGATGGCGAGGAATTGGAGCTCACCGTCCTACGACATAAACTCGTATTGCTGCAGGGCAATGCGGGCATGGTGGTCTTCAACATACGGATCGATCTGGACGTTCAGGATTTGAGCTGGCCCCCGGCAACTCCGCTCACCTTGGAACTGAGTTCGGAAAATTACCCCCAGGAACAGGGCACACGGGAATGTCTGCTTCTACCCGGTGCCCAACTGACAGATGCAACGCCCGCGCCTATTGATTCCCAGGAGCGCATGGTCCTGGAGGGCCTCCCCACCGTGTATGCCAATACCCAGGCCTCCTTTTCCATCTCCCTTAACCCCGGCGCCAATACGGGGGCATCGGAAGTCCCGGATACCTTCAGCGATTTCGCCTGGACCTCCACGGCGCGTCTCGCACGAGAACAGGGCGAGGTAAGCGGCGCTGAGGGTGCTGCCCAGGCCATGATCGGGCCTGACGTAGCCAATGAGAACGCCTCCGGCCCCGGTAAACCCCTCCTTTCCATTTCGAAAGACCTTTCCGAAGAAAACTTTGGCACGGGCGTGCGGGAAGCTCCCGACACGGCGACCAATCGCTTGATGAATCGAATTTCAGCCATCATTCGGGACCCCGCCCTGCCGATGCCCATATTCATTGTGGGGCTATTTATTGCCATGGTGCTGGGCATGGGGCACGCCCTCTCCCCCGGTCACGGAAAAACGGTCATGGCGGCCTATCTTATCGGGGAAAAGGGCACCGTCTGGCATGCCTGTATTCTTGGCGTGGTTGTCACGATTACCCACACCTGGAGCGTGATCTTTCTGGGGCTTGTCACACTCTATTTCGAAGGCATTCTTTCGGAAGAGCAGGTCAATTTCTGGACGGGTATCCTGTCGGGCCTCATCATTGTGGCTATTGGCATTGTCTTGTTTCGGAGACGCTACCACTATTTTCTTGCCACAGCCCAGGGGCGACCCGGTGACTGGCGTTTCTTCCATGGCCACGAACACGGTCCAGAGGATACGGCGGTAACGGTTATTGAGGAGGGTAAAACGCCGTCCTATCGAAATATATTGTGGCTCGGTGTTTCCGGCGGTGTCGTGCCCTGTCCTGCAGCCCTCATCGTGCTCTTGCTCGCCCTCAAAGTGGGCCGGCTGGCCTATGGCGTGGGACTACTCCTTGCCTTCAGCCTGGGCCTGGCCATCGTACTGGTGTTCATTGGTATACTGGTGGTTCGCGCTTCCCGGTTGATACGGACGACCTCCCTTCAGGAGTCCGGCTGGCTGCAAATCCTTCCGCTGGGCTCTGCGGCCCTGATCACCGTGTTGGGCGCTTGGGTCGTGGTGTGGACCTTGCTCCAATTCCAGGTGATCCACTTCGCATAAGGCCCCAGGGTAAACCGGGAACTATATTCGGGTATTCTCTTTACAGAATTTCGATTCCCTGTTAGACTAAGAACAGCTTGGGAATGAGAGAATTATCTACGTTTCTACTTTTGCGTCGCCAGAATACGACCGGTAGAAGTTTCGATGCGTTGAATATCCGTCAACGTGTGGCCCTGCGAGTCGGATCAGCTAACAACTAGACGGCCCCTGCCCATCATTTTTTTATGGCCCCAATGCTTCGCAGGATGCTTGTACCGTTTTGGGCGCGTATTCCAGGACGCGCGTATGGGATAACCTTGCGGACATTTCGTTCAGACCTGTCTGCCGTATTATCGTTTGATTTTATTGAGAGGTACTAACACACTCCACACGAAGGAATCGTATAGTTAAAATCTTGAATCGCCTCAAACAACGGCGGAGGACAGAACGTCATGATTACCCAATCTTGTATGCTCATTTTCATGCTCTTGGCAGAAGTATCCGCATTGCCCGCTGGCCTTTCTCTTGGCCTGGAAGTAAACACGCCCAGCCCCTATTACCCGGAGCTACCCATTATCCTCGCTGTTACGTTGACCAACACGGGAAGTGAAGCAGCCACCATACCTGTCCCAACACTGAGTTGCCGAAACAACCCAAACCACACACTGGAAATCCTGGTCGGCGATGAAGAAGCGTCGCTCCAGCCCGTTTCGTGCGTCGTCCCCAGCTTCTCTCCCCTACCGGAATCGATTACACCAGCCCCCCCCGAAACGAGTGAACTGGGTCCAGGAGAATCGTGGACTACGGAACTCGTACTCAGCCATGATTGGCGAAAAGACCAGATACGTTCCCTCACGAGCGGGGAAGCCCTCCATGTTCGCGCTGCTTTGTGCAATGTAAACGATGCCGGTGCGGTGGATCGGGAAGACCGCGTCGAGAGCAACGGGCTGCAACTTACTATTTCAGCGCCGACAGGACTTTCTGCGTCGGGCCTCGGAAAGCTACTACGGACCCAACGCCCCTGGCTTGTCGCCCACCCCGCTGCCGTCGCCTATGTGGCTCAGGAGAGTGACTTTCGGGCCTTCCAGGATTTAGCACGCATGTCGACGGAAAGCGTCTACACGCCCTATGCGGCGGTCGTCGTGGCCTATATGCTGGCCCAGGGTAACGCCCTTGACCGCAATGGTGACCGTCAACCCCAGCCGCGCATCGCAGAATTATGGCTGAAGCAGTGCCTGCAAGCAACGGATTCCGTTCGACTGCTCCCCGACTGGATAGCCCTGGCCGAGCATCTGGACGCGTCGGTCATCCCCGTCGAGACGGAACCGACGGAAGAGCAGGATCCTGCCTGAGAAAGAATCAAAACACGGACAAGTTCTTGCGAACTTGTCCGTGCTACAGTTGATTCTTATTTTGGGCCTGCCTGGTGGGCAAATCCTGGTGTAGCCATCGCGCTCAATGGGCCGGGCGTAATAGACTAGCCGATGTTATCCACATTCAGTACGCAGGGGTCCCCTTTGCCAATGTGGAGCAACTGGTCCGATACCGCGTCTTCGATGTTTTCTACAAACAGGGTACGCAGCGGCCGGGCACCGAGCAGGGTGTCGAATCCATTTTCCACCAGATAATCGCAGCACTGTTTGCTGAGGGTGATAGTGACTTCGGCTTCTCCCACCTCGGGGTTTTTACAGATTACGGTCCGAATACCATCTTCCGCTTCGGTAACCTCGAACCAGGTATTGCACTCCTGCCGATCGGGGGGCAGAATAATTTTGCGGGCCATGGCTACCCGTTCGCACAGGTCGCGCATGAGTTTGTTGAGGATGTTAGATTGCTCCGCCATACCCAAGGGCCCGAATACGAGGGGCCGTCCCATACGCCCGAAGAGTTCGGGGGGTAATCCAGGCACGGCCAACATGGCTTGCTTGACGATTTCTTCGGCAGAAGGCTCTTCGTCTTCCGCATCTCCCGACGCCACATCAAGGAGGCGATTGGCCTCATCTTGCAGGATAGCGAAGGTCTGTGGCGTAAGATTGGGCGTCGTCGAGGCGATTTCCTGGAGGATGGTTTTCACGGCCATATTCTGGGCTTCCGGCTCGGCATCGGCGTTGGCCTCGAGCCATCCCTTGATACGGTGGCGGAGTTCGCCAAGCTGGCCGAGAATCGCGGCACCCACATTGGTCGTAATGATGATAACCGTGTTCTGGAAATCGATGTTGCGGCCCATGGAGTCGGTGAGGCGGGCTTCGTCGAATAGTTGGAGAAAGATGCGCCAGATATTCGGGTGGGCCTTTTCGAATTCATCGAGCAACACCAACGAGTAGGGCTTACGGCGGACGGCTTCGGTGAGCATGCCGCCTTCTTCCGCACCCTGGTAGCCCCGGTCTGAGCCGATAAGTCGGTTACGAGCCGTTTCGGTGCCATACTCCGAGAGGTCAACACGGATGAGGGCGTCTTCGCTGCCATACCAGTCGGCCGCCAGGGCCTTGGCAAGTTCCGTTTTACCCACACCGGAAGGTCCGGCAAAGAGAAAAACGGCCTGGGGCTGTTTGGGCGGCGTCAGGCCCACAAAGGCCCGTTTCATGGACTTTACCACCGCCTTGATGGGCTCGGCCTGTCCGAAGACACGGTTCGAAAGATTCTTATTCAGATCCAGCAGCTTGTGACGCTGATCTTCCGACATGTTTTCGATGGGAATGTTGGTGCGCTCAGAAACGGCCTGGGCCACGTGTTTCCCATCCACGGGGGGACGATAGTCTTCCGGGTGATCCGCCGGATTGTGGTTGAGCGTAACCATGGCACCCGCTTCGTCGAGGATGCCCAATTCGCGGGCGGGAGAGCGCACTTCACCGATATAGCGCCGGGCGAGGGTATTCACCCGGTTGAGGGCATCTTCTGTGTAGTCTACACCGTGGTGTTTGCCATAGACCGGCCGTACACGTTTCAGGATGTCGGCCACTTCGGCGGGACTTTGTTCGGGAACGATGACGGGGCTGAAACGGCGCTTCATGGCACCGTCTTTTTCGATGACGCGAAATTCGGCGAAGGTCGTTGCACCGACGCACCAGAGCTCACCACGGGCCAGGGCAGGCTTCATGAGATTGGCTGCGTCCATACCGCCACTCTCACCGGTTTCACCCAGGCCAATAAGCTGGTGAATTTCGTCGATGAATAGAATGACGCTGCCTTTGGCCGCCTGCAATTCACGGAGTACGGCGGTCAGGCGCTGCTCGAATTCACCGCGGTACTTGGAACCCGCCATGATAAGGCCGAGATCGAGGCTGATAATCTTCTTGCCCTTCAGGCGCTCAGGCACCTGATTCCGGACGATGTTCAGGGCCAGCCCTTCGATAATTTTGGTCTTACCCACGCCCGCTTCACCGAGAAGGACCGGGTTGTTTGCTTCTTTCTTCAGGAGGATGCTGGAAATACGGCGAATTTCGTCCGTCCGCCCGATGACTTCTTCCAGGCCGCCTGCTGCTGCTTTTTCCGTCAGATCGATACCATAGGTTTTCAGGGCTTCTATCGACGCGGCGGTGGCGGTCTGCCGACTTACGGCGCCTACCGGAATCTTGCGATCACCATCGAGGATGGAACTCGTCAACCCGAAATCAGAGGCCAGGAAGGAATCCATCGCATGGGTGCGGTAATCGATAATGGCGGCCAGCAGGTCATCCCATTCGATTTGGGTCTTCTTCTTGGCAGCGACGGTCTCGATCACACGGTCCAGATTGTGCCCCGGTTTTTTAGGGCGGTCCACGAGTATGGAACAGAGTTGATTCAACTCGTCGGAGTATTGGCCCTTGGCAATTTTCTGCTTGGGCAAGCCACTGATAAACTGATGGTTAAGCGCAACGCGAAACTCGCCGAAACTGCGGCGGTCCTTACCGTCTTCCCCTTCGAAGAGACGCCGCAGCGAACTCTTCTCCCGATCCATGGCGTCTACCCATAGCAGGTGCTGAAAGTCGATGGGACCCAGGCCAAGGGCACGGGCCTTGTCGAATCGCTCCTCGCGGGTAAATCTATCAAAACGGTCTTCATTCACTTCGGGCATGACGTGATGCTCCCTGTGTGGTTCGTATTAATCCTGTTCCCATTGTGCGCTGAGGGGAGTGAATCTCATTTTTAACAGCACAGGTCAATAGATTAAGTAATACACAAGGTAAAAGCAACCTGTTTTTGATTAAAACGATGACGGAAGGCCCGATCGCGGGTCCTACCCAAAATAAAAAGAATCCCACTGCAAAGGATCTGACCGTTGCAGCCTGTCCATATTCCCTAAAAAAGGTTCATGGGAAATTAATGGGGATGATTTATTCGATGTCTCAAGTACCGAAGGTAGAAGGATGACGCAATGGGTTCTTGCAAAACATGTCGCCACGCATCTTTTTGCAGTTAAAACCACAAACCATGGACGTGCCGCGCGATTGGCGGATTCAATTTGTTTTGGCGGAGTGAGACTTCGTTGGCACCCACTAATCGCCCGTAAATTTTAAAAAGCCGGGTCGCGGGGTCCGGCCCATCATAAAATGGCCTTTCCCCGCGACCCGACAGGGATTACTCCTGGGTTTTCAATACCAGTACCCAGTCGTTGCCATCCTCGGCCAGCCCAGGTGGGTCAAACTCCTGAATGGGCGCGTCGGGTCCGCTGGAGATGCCTTCAAGAAAGGCTTTCTGGTCGCCAAACTCATCGTCACCAACCTGCCACATCCCGTTGCGGGGATTGAACCAGAAGGCATTCATGGGCTGTGCGGAAAGCTTATCCATGTTCACACGAATGTTGCCACCGTTTGCGCTGTAAACCATTGCGTAGTCGCCTTTCGCCCCGCGGGTGGCTTGAAGACGGCTTGAATGCACGCCCTCGCCAACGTCTACAATTCCGGCATCGCCGTCGATCAGGGACTGATCGGGGATGCGATCCAGATATTGGTCGTTGCTCATGGACGTCATGAGCGTGACAAGATGCTGCATATCCAGGGCACCGGGTTCATCGAGGCTGACTTCGAATTCGGTGGGATTACCCGTGGTGACGGGCTCATCCAGGGCCAATACCCCGCCGCCGCAATGATAGATATTCATGCTGCCGTAGGTGATTCCGAAACCACCGGCAAAGACCGTATGATAGGACTGGAACCTGATTTGCCAGTCTTTGTAGATATTTTCGCCCCGCGCGCGGTATTCATAGCCCCCTTCGAAGAGCCAGGTGGGCTTGGCGGGAGACAGGCTATAGTCCAATTCCGTCGCAACTATCTGGTCTACCGGTTGGTCCTGCATGGAGTTAAAATCCAACCAGGGATCATTGTGAAACCACGCGGAGGAATTGGGATTCCATTTTCTCGGGTGGTAGCTCATCACCGTGGTGCTGTAGTCGGCGTTGCCATCCTGTTGATCGACCCCGTTTACACCATCGGCCACCCCTTCGGCTACGGCCCGAAAGACGTCCCGATAGTCTCTTTCGCCATACACGGCACTGCGGTCGCCGCCAATCATCCAGATGATGTTTTTCTTCTTACTGAAACGTTGGCCAAGCCAGTTTCCATAGGTATAGGCGCTGCTTGCGTTGAAAATAATTTCCGCCGAAGGCTCGCCCTTGACGTAACTACCGGCCACATAGCCACCCCAAGCTGGGAGGAGCGTCACATACAACCCGTGGGCCTGTGCGGAGTCAACGATGTACTCCAAATGGTCCCAGTAGTCATACTCATCCGTGTCCTCGGGATTCGCGCCCGGCGTCGTGACCGGATTGAGCGGCTGCCACGCATCGTTCTTCACCTCAAAGGGGAAGTCGCCATAGGCATTGGCGAATATTTTCATTCCATCATAGGAGGGAAAGGACACCAGCGCAACGGTATTGAATTTCTGCTCCTTGCGGTGGGCCATGTAGCGGTCCACTTCTTCCCGTGTCAATCGCCACGCAATGGCCCACGCCGTATCGGCTACGGGGAAGAACCCTGTCCCATCGGCATGAACCAGGTAACGACCATTTTCGCTGACGCGCAGGTCATTCAGTTCCTCCGCCTGAATCTGAGTCCCCGTTGTGAATACCAATAGTGCAACTACGATACTGGTTATTATTCGACGTTTCGACTTCATTGACGCACTCCAGTGCTACTTATGGCTTCCGGCGCTTCCCGTAAAAACTGCTCGAACGGTGCTCACCGGTTTGTTCATTTGGATAGAAGGGTTCATCCAACGAGGTGAGAAATAGTTCCCAACAGTTCTCGGATCTATGGATTGCCCCCTTTCGGAACTGAAGCTTCGCAGGCCTTGGAGACACCAAAGGATGGCGCGTCCGAGACCTGTGTCCCCAATTGTCGAAAGACATTTTGAGAAATTGTGGCTACGTTGGCGCAAGCATGACCTGTTGCTGCGGTTTGTCCTGGTTCGTAGCGCGGACAGGCTGAATTTGATCGGGGTCTACTTTCGCCTATTTCGACTCATCCAACGGACCGTTGTGTGGATCATTTCCCCAGCGCCGTGTTCATCTCCACGATCATGTTGGCGATGGCACGTCGCTTTTCCAGGAGCACCTGGGGATCGCGGGTGAAGTCCACCAGACTGGGTATGACTTCGCCGAGATTGTAGACCTTCGCAGCGCGCTGGAGAAGGGCTTCGTGCCCCGGCGTGTCCAGAAGTTTGCGGCGGCGATCATTGAAGATCGCGAGGTAGTCATAGTCTTCAATCCCGTCCCGGATGGATTCCCATCGGATCGAGTTTACGGGGCCATTCTTGTCGGTGTAGATCAGGAATCCGTCGCCGTTCACCGGGGTCACATCGAGGAGGCTCAGCCAGGGATTGCGTCCTGCCGGGGGGGTGTTCACACTCCAGTAGTGCATGCCCCGGACGCCCAGCGCCCAGGATTGCCAGAACAGGATGCGGTGTTCGATGGCTTCAAAATCCACAAAGAAGTTGCCGTAGGGCCGGGGCGGCGTCTGGTCCACGTACCACCAGACCTCTCGTCCAGCGCGAATACGTTCCAGAATCTGGGCATTGTTGGCCGTATCGAAGATGGGCGCATGCACGGCCCAGCGGTCGAGGCCGTCGGGCAGGAAGGGCTCCAGGCCATAGGTCGTAACCATGATGGGAATTTCGGGGGCGGCATCTTTCCACTGCTGCATACCTTCGAGGAGGCGGGGCCAGGCCGGGCGGGCCGGTTCATTGGCCACCTGGGAAAAGACCCGACTTTCCAGCCCGTTTTTCTTCACAAAGGCGTTGGCCTGGCTCAATTGGTCGGGGTAGGCCACGAGGGACGGCGGCACGCTGATGGTGGTGACACCCGCGGGATCGGCGGCATCCAGTTTGGTCTTGAAGGCGGCAAGGGCGCTGCCATAATTTGCATGCTCCTCGGGAAACTCAATGGGACCACGCAACGTAACGCGGTGAGCGGCCCCGTTCTTCTGGAACCGGTCGAGCAGTTCCCGGTCACTCAGACTCCCCCCCGTTTGTTTGTGTTGTTGCCGGGCCAGGTCGATATCCAACACGAAGTCGGTGTTAAACATGGGACGACTCGGCAGCTTGAAACCAAAGACCTCTACTTCGAGAAAGACCTCTACGGGTGGCAAACCGCCGCCCTGAATTTCCACCAGACCACTATAGATACCTGCCGGGGCTTCGGTGGGCACGGTAATGGTAAACCAGATTGGCGAGGTCTGTCCGCCGGGTGCATCCATGGAGGTGAGGGGCAGGAGGGCATCGGGCCACGCGCCGGTGGGACCTTCGAAGTGACTGGAGATGACGATCCGCTGATACTGCTCCACATAGATGGAGACGGCCTCCGCCGGAATTCGCGCGCCCCGCGTGGAAAGGAGATCGTTGGCGACGACGGTTACGCCCTTGAGATCGCGACCCCGGGGCGGGCGAAGGGCGATCTGGAAGGATTCTGACTCGCCCTGTGCCGCTGCAATCTCGATAACCGGGTCTATGCTTTCGGTGCGGGCGAGTTGGTCCTGGGGCAAAACCTTGTGGAGGGAGGTCTCGGCCCACAGCGCCACGTCCCCCCCTGACAGGCGGGATCGCTTCACCGTACGGGATTGCTGGTCCAACACATGGGGCGCATCCGACCAAGCGGCAAACCGGGTATTCACGGGTTTACCCACGATAAACTGGGTGTCGATACCGCCGTGGGGCGAGCTGGTCTCGGAACCGAGCGCCACAACCTTGCCCCGCTGGGTAATCTGGGCGAGGATTTCGTAGGCACCTGATGCGGGCGCTTTCCAATCAAAGGTGCAACGGGCCAGCCGGTTGGGTGCCAGACTGAACTTCTTTTCGGGCAGATCCCAGATGGTGCCATCGGCCGCTTTCACCTTGGCATTAATTTGAAGATCGGACATCTCTTTGACGGGCGAAAAAAGAAGAGACAGAGTGCCATCGTCGTAGTCAATCTGGGTGGCAAACTCATCGGTAGCGAAATCGATATGCTTGAGCCCGCGCACCATGTTGAGGCGGTATCGGGTCTCCCAGGATGCCCCCGGCTCCAACAAAAAGGGAACAAAGGCCGTTTGTACACCCATTCGGGCCGTGGGTTGAGCCTCGGTCGGCGTGACAAAGGGCTCCGCCAGAAAAGCGTAGGTGTGTTCCGCATCAAAAACGGCGTAGAGGGATTCCTGCTCGATGGGGTCGGTAAATCCGATCCAATTGCGCGTTGCCGGATAGTAGGCTTTCAATGTCGGCTGGACAATGCCACTTGTCGACGGCAAATCGAGGCGATCCCGGTCCGAGACAGAGCCGCCGGGCGTTACATCGTTGCGAACCCAAGGGGTCACCCATTGGCGCTCATTGCCGCCGTTGGTAACCGTCCACGTCACCCGGACGGAGGATTCATCAGGGAGGAGTTCCAGCCGACGGACCACCTTGAGTCCCTGGATATTGGGTCCATCGCAGTCATAGCTATATTGGAGCACGGGGCGGTCGGCAACGCTGTCGAGGGCTTCCATTTTTTCGTTGAGGCGACGGTTGGGCACATAGAAGTTACCCACCCCGAAACCTTCCTGGAGGAGCCCCTCGGCCCCGGCGAAATTGGTGGGCGTGGCGAGGAGGCCAAAATTCTGAAGCGTGCCCCCCCCGTCTGCACCCATGCCGAGTTCAATAAGATGGCCCTGAATTTCGATATCGTCGTCGATGACAGCCGCTGTCACGCAAGCGGACAGGGCAATAAACAGAAAACTAATGAAAAAACGCATGAAGTGCCTTTTGTTTAAGAAACTGGTCCCAGACAAGTCGTCTATTGTAATGGGAGGAACGGGTTCATTGCACCTTGGCCGCAATTGCAGAAATTGCTTCTGGCGGCCAGTTGCACGATTGAAATTCGGAATTACAGGAACAGATGTCGGTCATTGGGGAAAAAAGGTCACGAGCGCCGACACAGGCTGCCGTCAACTTGCCAGATTTTTCATTCGTCCGAATACCACCCAGAGGGCCAGAGTAAGAAGCAGTCCGGCGCCGCTAACCCAGAGGCCCTGGACAAAACTTTTCGGCCAGAATGAGAAATGCACGGTGTGTTCACCCGCAGGAACCACGCACCCCATGAAGTCACCATAGGCCGTGATGACCGGCTGGGGATTGCCATCGATGGTGGCCGTCCAGCCGGGATGGTATCGCTGGGCGAAAACGAGTAGTTGTGGCGTCGTTGTTTCCGTCTGCCAGGCCACGTTGCCGGGTTCGTTCTTCAACCAGCTGAGCGTTCCCGGTTGGTCCCCTGCGATATCCAATGCTTCCGTCACGATGGCCGTGGTGGTCACGTCGATTTGCTCGATGGCCTCCCGGGGCGTCGTGCTCACGATGGCCTGGGTAACCAGCCGCGCCATGGGCAGGGCATCTTCGTGGATGGTCCATTCCCGGGCCGAAAGAGGCACCTTTTCCCAACGGACCCCGGCAATCTGCTTTGTGATGTTCGTGTTCACATCAAGCTGCCAGTCAGGGGACAAGCCGACATACCCCATGTAATTGGGCAGTCCGTGCAGGGTCAATCGGGCGACTCGCCAATTACCAAAGGCCCGGTAATGCGCATCCCCGGGCACAAAGGCGGGGTCGTCGGGGAGTTCGGTCGCGAGGACGGGCAACAAGGCATCCAGCCGGGAGGACTGCGGAGACTGTTGCTGGACATTGGGGTAGGCGTAGACCCACGTATCGACCATGGCCAACAGCATAAGCGAGGTAATGGCGACGCGGGGGTAGCGGGGTGCCCAATGGATGAGCACGACGCCTGCCGTCAACAGGAGCGGTCCCAGGCACATGGGTACGATTCGATCACTGAGACCGTCGAGGATTGTCGGTGCCAGGTAGCGCTGCACGCCCCAAAGGGTCAGAGAGGTAATCCAGGCCAGGGCAACGAAAGTCCACAGCCCCCGGTTCCTGACGGAGGGCCCGGTCGTTGCCTGTTGGGCGAGTTGGGGAAGGGCGATGGCCGCGAGAATGGCCAGGGCAAAATGGATGAGGACCACGTGGCGCGCGGAACAGCGGAAGGAGCCAAGCACGGGGAGTTGGGCGAGCAGTCCATAGAGGCCGCCGTACTTTCCCAATGCGAGAATGAGGGCGATGGCGGCCAGGGAAAGCATGGTTGCGCACAAATGGCGGTGTTGGCCCAGCGTAAACACTCGGGTGGCGCACCAGAGGGCCAGCAAGAGCGGAATGCCCCCCGTATAGAGGCCATACTCCAGGGGGGGGATCCCCACGCTGAGCCCGTTTTCGAAAAGATACGGGCCAATCCACTGGAGGAGGTTCAGGGGGTGGAGGGAGCCATCCTGCCAGAAACCGTCCACGTTCATCCGCTGTGCGTCACCGACCACGTCAAAGGTGGGGATAATTTGCACGGCACCGATGGCCAGCCCCATACACAGGGCCAGCGCAAGGAGGGGGATCCGGGCGATAACGCCGGGCGTGCGGAGATGGGCGGCCACGTAAATGCCCAGGGCGCATAAGGTAAAGACCACACACTGGGGGTGGCCAAGGAGCAACTGGGAGCCCGAAAGGAGGGCAATGGCAACGAAGGGATAGCGGAACTGTCGTGCGTTGCTGCCTTTCAGGAGGGCATCGGTGGCCCAGAGCATCCAGGGGAGGTGGGCCATGACCGCGATGGCCTGCATGTGGGTGAAGTGCAGGAGGTTAAATCCGCAAAAGGTAAAGAGGGTGGCGGCAAAAAGGGCGGCGTACCACGGATAGCGCAGATGGCGGAGAAATCCAACGACCCCGGCATACATGAACACGTAGCTCGCGCCGAATTCCAGGTTGAAGGCCAGGGGCAGGGAGAGAAATCGATAGAGCAGCCAGTGAAAGGGATGGGCCATACCGGCCTGCCCTTCGCCGTGGGTGTAGTAACCGCAAAACTGGTCGGGCCACCACAATGGGCTGAAACCAGATTGGAGGCAGTGGCTGTAAAAGCTCCGATAGGGAAAATGGAAGGAGCCCAAATCACTGGCGAGATAGATGTTACCCCGAAGGAGGGGATAACAGAGAAAAATGATAGAAAAGAGCCCCGTGGCTCCTGCGACCACGGTTAACCAATGTTCAAAACGTGATTCAGGTTGCCCCGACCCGCCATCGTGCCCAGTTTCCATCGCGGTATTATAGTGGTGGTCCCGGGGGATTGCAATGGATTGTTCCTGGGGGGTAATCACACCAATTCTGGCGCTCTCCCAATCAAATTCTCCCCGCCAAGGAGCCCCATGCGTCTACCGGGGGCAGCCGAGGGGTTGATCGGCCTTCGGTACTCCCGATACCATGGGGCCTCCTCAATGACCGGAGCTGAGAGCGAAAAACATCCCGGTCGGCGAGCGAATCCCATTCACTTCAATCAATTACAGGGTTTTTACTATGGTAGACATGGCACGTGTGTGGCCCATCTTGTGCCAATTTGGCATTGGTGGCCTCCTTTGTATGGTTGGCATATGGGCGGGTTTGTCCAGTGGTTATCTTGACTTGAAATTACGTGAAGATCGCCGCCTGTTGTCCGTAATCATTGGTGGCTACGTGGGACTCCTTGTCCTATCGTGTATTTTCACCTTCTGGCTGCCCTTCGTCGGTGGAGGCGTCAAGCCATGATTGGAACTCCCCTCGATCTCGCCGTGATGGTCATCTACTTTGTCGCCGTCGTCGGCTTCGGCGTCTATTTCGGCAAGTACAGCAACACGACCAAAGACTTTTACTTCGGCGGACAGCGCTTTGCCTGGTGGGTCATTGCCTTTTCGGCCACGGCCACGACCGTCGGCAGTTACAGCTTCGTCAAGTACAGCGCCGCCGGGTACAACTATGGCATCAGCAGTGTTCAGTCCTATATGAACGACTGGTTCTGGATCCCTATCCTCCTGCTCATCTGGTTGCCCATCATCTACTATCAGCGGGTACAGTCGGTTCCGGAATACTTTGAACGCCGTTTCAGCCGAACCACCCGTATGGTCGCGACCGTCTTTATCTTGATTTATCTCGTGGGCTACGTGGGCATCAATCTGCTCACGCTGGGGCAGGCCCTGGAGACGATGCTCGGCTGGAGCGTGCTTTCGGGCGCGGCGGTCGCCTGTATCGCCGTCACCTTCTACGTTTTCGCTGGGGGGCAGACCTCCGTCATCATGACCGACCTGGTCCAGGGAATTACCCTGCTCATTGTGGGCGTGGGCATTTTCCTCGCTGGTGTAGCCCACTTCGGTGGCTTCGTTGACTGGTGGGCCCTTATGCCCGAGGGACACCGCTACATATTCTCGGAATTTAACAAGCCCGATAAATTCAGCTTCATCGGCATCTATGGGCAGGATGGTCTGGCCAACACGGGTGCCTTCGTCTTGATGAATCAGGGCATTATCATGCGCTTTCTGGCCCTGCGCAGTGTGAAAGATGCCCGGAAGATGTCCGTCTGCTGGATTCTCGTTCTGGCCCCGCTGGCCGCGATCACGGTAAGCGGTGGCGGCTGGATCGCAAAGGCCCTCGCGGTGAACGGCGAATTGGACACTAACGCCAATGACTCCTTCATTCACGCGGCCCATTTTTTGTGCAGCCCCGGCATCTTCGGTTTCGTCCTTGCTGCCTTGATGGCGGCACTGATGAGCACAGCCGACACGCTGATTAACGCATCGAGCGCGGTCTTCGTCAATGACATCTATCGGCCCTATGTGAAGCCAGAAGCGGAAGACAAACACTATCTGAAGATTGCCCGAATCTCGAGTTTGAGTGTGGCCGCTATCGGTCTGATGCTGGTGCCTATCTTTGACGGGGAAACGGTATACCAGGCCCACGCGAAGTTTACTGCCGCTATCACCCCCCCCATCGTCATGGCGATTTTGCTGGGTATACTCTGGAAGCGGTTCAACACACCAGCGGCACTGGCTACCATGGTGGGCGGTGGCTTGCTTGTCTTGCTGTCGACCTACGCGCCTTTCGACGCTATCCTCCTCAAACCCCTGGCCTTTGGCATGGGACCGGACAGCTATAAATTCATCCGGGCGCTCTTTGGTCTTGTAGCCAGTGGCACCTTGGGAATCGTAGTGGCCCTCGTCACCCGTCCTCAGCCGCAGGAGTCCCTGGCAGGCCTGGTGACGGGCACCCAGTTGCAGGCCATGGAATACTTTAAGGGAGGGAAACCCAATCGCCGCGAGGGTTCGGTGGTTTATCTGCCCGTGCACGCTGACACCACCCTTACGGGCGATGAAACGGTCGTCGTATCCGCCAATCATATGGAGACCCTCGCTGCAGATGAAGGGGATCTGCTCTATGTGTGCGACCGGCGTTGGTGGCTCGGTGGCCTCCGTAGTTTCCACACCAAGGCGGGCGTTCCGGGTGAAGGGGATGTCTTGCGCATCAGCCCGGAAGCCATGGCCCGTGGTCATTTTGGTGAGGGTGACGTAGTCTATATTGAGAAGATGTTTTAGTGGTCTTGAGGTGTCGTTGAAGACCAGGTGGGTTACCTGGTCTTCAACCCTAGCTCACACGGGCAAGTCTTGCAGACGTGTCCGTGCCACCCGAAATAACTTTCTCAGACTACATAAGCGAAGATAGACCTCGATCCAATCCAGTTCGTTAGTTTCAGCAGTGCACGC
>CAXBPH010000107.1:0-21070 GCA_963977445.1 uncultured bacterium
GCCCTGAAGTCCGTCTATTCGCAGTTTATCCCGGATCTTATTGATGAGCTTCCCGCTCAGTATAAGATTGGCTTGGGTTTCATGAATGGGCAAAATGATGTGGCCCTCGATTCTGTTAATATTGTAACCATGAACGACGGAAATCCCAGCTTCACGGCAGATAAAGATGTTGTTAAGACCCGTTTCGCCGGGTTGGTAGTGAATGACAATGGTGCGTCGAATATACTCTCCGCTCTCGAGTCGAGTGCAACAATTCTCAGACGTCTGGACACCAACGACAATCTTCGGCCCTTTGACGACGTCGATATGAAAGCGGTTATCGCCATTACAGATGGACGGGATACCAGTCTGGAACGGGTTACGGTTACGGCAAATTTCATGTCTGCTGAGGGCGTACGTCTTTTCATGGTCGGTTGGGGTGAAAAGGTAAACGCCGATACGATTATTCGCCTGGCTTCGGCGAGCGGTGGCCACTACTACTCGACGCCGGCACGCAATACCGGGCTGCAGGATCCTTTTGGCGTTCCCATTCGTGTCCCACAGGTAGAAGGGTTGTCAGATTGGGCCGTGTTGGATTCTTCGGATCCCTGCGACGAGTCGATAGCCAATGACCTCGCCTCCCAACTTATATTCAGTTACACGACCTTAAGTACCGAGTCCAGCGTGGTAATAAGAGCTGACTTGTCCTTTGACGACCCCAATGATCAGAATTCCATTTGCCTGCCCGAGCAGAATGAAATCGCGACGACGTTGGAATATAGCCAACAGGATTTCAGCACCATATCTGGTGATGTACGCTTGGGCCAGATTTCCCTTCAAACCGATGGCGTGTCGAACGGTGAAGCGGTTATCACGGCTCGAGCAGATTATATTCCCCGCAATATTCGAACGATGAGTTTTGACTTGTCCTTGGTGACGTTGGAGAATCTCACCCTCAACGTCGTGCCGGTCTTACAAACAGCCGGTGGCCTCATCTCAAACTGGACACTGTCCAATGCGGGCTCAATATATACCTTCACATCCCCTGATAGTACGCCATTGCGATTTTCCGACTTTGGCGAGTTGTTTACCATTACGGTGACGGGTGTTACACAGGCATTTGATCTTCGATTTGAGGTCACTGCTCCTACATTCACGGCCTCGAATTTTGAAACCAAATATTTTACCCACCCAGACGGTATTACCGTTGGCGGAAGTCCGTTCTTCGCCTCCTCCTTTCCGTCGCCCTACTTTGATTCCCGCCCTGCTCCCCTCAATCTGGAAAGTGCGTTTATTGTAGCGGCGGATACAAACACCGATATCGTCGAGATTGATGTAATTAATTTAGGCGGATCTCACGTGGTACCTGGTGCTCCTGTCAATATCGTGACAGGCGAATTTCTGGACTATACACCGTTTAACGTAGGGCTGTTCTGGGAGGCAACAATTGGTGCCTCAGACAATTTTCTCTCTTTTGTACAGGATACGCCAACAGGCGGTTTCGTAACGGCCTACGACAAACCCTCCACCCTATTCGTCAACCTGAACCGGGCGTTGACGCCCCCCGGATTGCGGGATGGTGAAATTGTGATAAATTACGAATCTGGCTCGGTAAACAACACGGGCGTATTGGATCCAATCAATATCCGTTATACGATTGATTTTCCAGCCTTCGATATCGATGCGTTCGATGTAATAACGAGGCAGTTCGTGGACCTGCCAGGCTTATTCTTGAATTTTGAAGCAACCCCGGACTCCCAGGACATACAAATAACCAATACGGGTCAGAGTCTGTTGCAGTGGCAAGTGGACCCGAATTCCCTTCCTGCCTGGGTGGTTTTGAGTGATTTTGTGGGCGTTGCAGGTCCGGATGAGTCAAATGTAGTAACGATCACCATTGTTCGTGAAAGTCTGCCCCTTGGAAATCAGTTTGCAGATATCGTGTTTACTGCCGATTATGTCGATCCAATTACGTTGACGGTCAGTGCGGAAGGCGTTCCGGCCGTAAAATAGATTCTAAGTAGTTTTCATCAGGCTGCCGACCTCTTTTTGGATGTCGGCAGTCTTTTTTTGGTTCATTGCTTGTTTCATCCGGGAGATTCTGAGGTATAATATGGCGCTTAGCGGTCAATTGATGACCATTGCACAACGGAAAGATGATCGGTGATCCTATCATGCTAAACGCAGTTGTAGCCGTCTCGGCTTTGTTGCTCCTCTACGGGATTTGGGTGGGCGTACACCTGTATGCCCGACATCGGATGGGGGTTCGACAGATTGGATGTCGCGGTCCCGTAACGGATGACTTCGGCAACGAAGTTTGCTGCCATACCGGAGAAGTCTGTACGAAGGATTCCAGTTGTTCTGACGGCGATGCCGAATGCACAGATGATCATTAAAACCATATTCCGATAATGTTATAGAGATTAGTTTTACGGACCAGCGTTAGCAGTCGGATTTCATTCGATTGTCAGCTGGCGAGAAACAGAGAAAGGGTTGGCGCTGATGCCACTAAAGTATTATTGCCCCAAGTGCAGCAAACGCTTCGTTGACTGGGGTGCGGAGAAGTTGGGCTTCAAATGCCCAGATTGTGATGGCGAGACGTTATACCGGGTAGGCACGCAGCCCGAAGGCGAGGAGCGTGCACCTACCCTGTCGAAACGGCCGGCAAAGAAAGCGGCGGCTAAAAAGGCAGTCGCCCCGAAGCCCAAGAAAGAGATTGTCGACCTTGAGCCGGACTCGGATGATGACATCGTTATTGGCGATGGCGATGATGATGACGACGTTCTGAAAGATTCTCTTGCCATTGAAGAAGACGACTGAGCGTTCGGATTAATTAATCTGGACCGAATCGATACCATCAACGCATCTGACCACAGGCTCTTTCGCCTTGTGGTCAGATGCATTTTTTGTATCGTTGATTCGTGTCTTGCAATGCCAGGTAGGGATTATTTGGCTTTCAGCGAGACTTCGATTTGATCGAATAGGTATTCGATCTGGAGCCAGGGTGCGACTGCCGGAACCGTGTCGTGGAGGAAACCATGTAGTGATTGTCCCGTTTCCAAGGCCAGCGTGCAACGTCGCTGGGGCGCAGGCCGCTCCAACAGTGCCTGGTGGAATGTAATGGGTACCCCCCATTTTTTTGCGGCGATTCTCAGTACAGCAACAATGTCTCGATTTCGAAATTGCTGCGACTTATCCGTGTTTTTAGTCGCAAGGCGTTTTGAAAAATCGGGTGCCATTTTACTCGCGGGTAGAATTTCCGTGCTGGATTTGTCCGAAAGCTTCTCATCATTCGGCGCTTCGCTTGTCTTTTCCCGGAGGCGCTTATCCCCATGGAGAACGGAAACGACCTGACTGGCGGGCAGTATCAGAATGGGAAGTCCGGGGAGAACCTCCACCTTTACTTCGACTTGTGTTTCGCTGACTACTCGGACACCTTGAAGCACTTTTCCGGAGCGCAGCGTAATTTGATCGCCGCGCCTGTCCCAAGGCAACGGGGACTTAACGGTAGACGTGTCCTGGACGTTATCCTCCGCAAACAGCCCCGTGCAGACGGGCCATACCAGCAGGACAAGTGCGATAATTTTCCTCATTTGAACGTACCTTTCAAGGTGCCTTCATTCTATGTGGCGTGGCCTGAGGTGTCAAGCTGCGCAGGAAAAAGGGGCCCTGTTTCCGGTCAGAAGCTACGGTCGTTGCAATCCTCGGACGAATTGCCGCGGGAAAATCGGACTGCACGGAAATACGCCTTATTGAGGGTCCATATCTTGTATTGCGTTCGTCTTCCTCATACAATGGCGTTATGAATTGGACAGGGGTGGGATTGCCACGCCTGAGAACCTGAATGGGAGTAGTCGCCTATGGCTACCGTACTTATTGCTACAATGGATGCAGCAGACTATGGCGTTTTATCTGCCGAAGTAGAGGGCGAAGGCCATCAGGTCATTTGGGCAAGCGATGGCCAGGAGGCGGTAGAACTCACCTTGGCGCGAAAGCCCGATTTAGTTTTTCTCGATCCGGCACTACCCATTTTCGGTGGCTATGAAGTGGCAGTGATTTTGCGCGGCGACCCCGAAGTCCCCAGTAGCTTGGCCCTGCTACTTTTCAGCGATGAAGCACAAGAGCCACATCGCTTTGATGGGTCCGGTTTTACGGACCAATTTCGGAAGACCCACGCTCACCAGGAAGTGCGGGAAATTCTCTCACAATTTTCTGATGTTCCACCGGCGACGTTTTAGCGGTCGGTTTCACGGACCGAAATTTTTGGTTATGAAGGATTCTCCGGAAAGTAGTTTTCCGATTGTTTCTCGTGTTTTCAGTCGGGAGCGATCACCCTTGATGGTCTTATCCTGGACGTCAAATCCCGCTCCGGGCGAAAAGTTTGGCGGCGGCCTCAATTCGCCCGCCGCCATACCCTCCCAGTACAACCGTATATATTCGTAGTCTTCCAGACCATCCCGGAGGGCGAAGAGTCGTCGGGTGCGCAAGAGCCCCTCTTTGCCGACTGCGAGTAACGGTGCGGTCGGCCTTTCCACGGTATTCAGCGCAGGGCCGAGAATCCCCTGGAATCCCCGGGCCCAGCATACCCACGGGAGCATACGGGCGGCCTGTCCCCCACCTGGGCGGGCCATACTCCAGGCCAGATTGCCGTCGTCGCCAGCGTCCAGCCAGGGGATTACGCGTGGAATTAACTCTTCGGTCGTTTTCGCGTCCTCGTTGTTAAAGAGCACTTCCGATAATTCGAGTACGTGCCCGCTGGCCAGGGGTGGAAAACGGAGGCGGATGGCGATGCACTCCCGGGGATACCGCACCGTTCCGATGGTGATGGGGTTGCCCATTTCACTCAGTGTTGGCGGGGTATCCCAACTCACACTGGCGTCCGTAAAGATTCCGGGATTATAGGCCGTTTCTACGGTGGGAAAGACCATCGACGCTCGTCGTGGTCCGATGAGCGTGAGGCTCTCCAGCCGCACGTAGTCGGGGAACGTAATTTCTATCCAGGGAGACTCACCGCCCGGAAGGAGTGCGGGAATCCAGGAGGTAGCCTCACTCCCATCTACACTTTCGGAGGCCAGCGTTTGATAGTGGCCAGACGTGTCCGAAGCGCCCACCGTGCCGACGCAAATGCCCAACGGTTTATGGGTATACCGAGTCATCGACTGACCGTTGGTGAGGAGCTGAACGAGTTCGGGCGATACGGTATCCGGGAGTGCCCATATGTCGGCGTACCGCTCAAAATGAGGATGAGGCGGTCCAGCGAGAATCCGTATGATCCGGTCATCCGCCCGTGAAAAGCGGGCGTATTCCTGACGCACATTCTGCCACGTGCTTCGATCACCAACCCGAAGTGGCTCGGCCACCGGGGCCGCATTGAAGTCAATGGTTTTCAGATTGCCGAGTAGCGTATGAAGCAAGGTCTGCAGGCGGTCCTGGGGAGACTCCCGTGTGGGACGCTGCAGCCCCGTGACCAGCGCACCCGGGGTCCCGCCCACGTCAAAGAATCGTGCTGGCGTGGTTGCGGCCACGTAACGAATATGTGCTGCCAGGGTTTCCGTGGTGAGGGAACTGTCGATAGTGCCGGGCAAGTACAATCGGTAGGCAAATCCCAGGCCGTTCAGGTGGTCGTAAATCGGTGCCCAACGATCCATATTATCCAATGGAATCGACCAGGCTTCGGCAAGCAGGGCCACGTCCAGACTGAAGAGCGAAGCCAATTGTCGGGACTCAGGAAGGGCCATATCAAAGACGCGCAGGCGTATAGGGCACGAGACAGGCTTCCCTTCGACAAAGTTCACCTGAAGGGCACCCCGGTAGTCTCCAGGGAGGCTTCCGACGGGCACCAGGATCTCAAAAAGTAGTTCGAGCACACCGTCGGCCTCGAGACTCACTTCGTCCAAAGGTGCGAATGCATCGGGTACCGTGGGCTGACCCGCAAGGAAGTCCCCCACCGCCGCCGGACGGTAAAAGGACACGGGAAAGAGGTCGTTGTTTTGCCAGGTAACTTCGCAAGAGACCAACTGTCGCGCCACGTCGTCATTCTCAATACGAAACGTCCCCATCTCATATTCCCCGATGGCGGCGCTGTAGGGCTCCTTATAGACTTCTGCCGATTTGCCCTCTTCCGGATTGGGCTCCAGCAAGAATACGTCGGGTGTCGCCAGGGCGCTAAACAATACAAATAAGACAGGAGTCATGGGAACGGATAGCAACTTTCTTCGCGGGCGAAAAATAAGGGAGCCGAGGGTCACAGGACCCTCGGCTCGTGACATTCTATCGTGTTTGCATCAGAAGAGAGAAACCAGAACCCCAAAGGCCCGTGTCGTCGGGAAATCGGTTGCAAATTTCTGGAATTCCACGTGACCATCCATAAACAGCCAGTTGGAGCCGCCGGGGACGTGATTGTAGTCCGCTACGTCTGTACTAACGAGATCGCCCATGACGGGGATGACACTCTGCGCTTCTGCAGAGGCCGCAGCGTTATTGATGTCGGTGATAAAAAAGCGCTCAATGCCTTCCCGGGTTCGGGATATTTTCAGGCCAGAATTGTCGATGTCCTTGTCATAGACATTGGCAAAGTTTACCGGATCGGCCAACCAGGCCCCAATTTGTGCCGTGACAGTGTTTTGGATCGCCGTGATGAAGTTTATACTGATGTGGGTGCCCACGGCCGCATCGCCGGCATTGGGGTCGGCCCCGGCCACCAGATAGTCGTTGCCAGGGCGGCCATTCATGGCCCAACCAAGGTACAGGTAGGATTCAGCGGTAAACCCGCAGGGATCGATTACGTTGTCGACGGGTGCACCGAGGTCCTGGGCAAACCAGTACTTTTCATTTTCCAGGACGCCCGCTGCGGTCGCGTCCGACGGACAAACCATAACGTTTACGTCCGTCAGGTATTCCGGGTAGACCGATGGTCCATCAAAGACAAACTCGGTGTCGGGGGAGTTACCACCGGGTTGTCCCAATCCCGGTGGTGCGGGGTTAGGATAGGCACACTCGGCGTCTGAGGGGCGCACATAACTCGCCGTACTTCCCCCACCCGCAGGTGAGCTGATTACCCAGGATTGCCGCTGTGCCATGGGCGGAAATTTCTCGCCCGAGGACTCGTTGGCAAACATCTTGAAGACGACGCCCAGTTGCTTCAGGTTGTTCTGACAGCTGGCTCGTCGGGCTGCTTCGCGCGCCCTGGCCAGTGCCGGGAGCAGAATGGCCGCCAGAATTCCGATGATCGCGATCACGACCAGTAGTTCGATCAGGGTGAAACCTTTTTTATTCATCGTACTCAAAGCCTCCTAAGCCAGTAAAGATGAATGCGATTCGTTCCGTATCTAAGAGAGCCGGTGGTCCTTTATTACTCAGATGAACCTCCTTTCTGAGTTTTCCAAACGTGGGTAAAAGTATGCAGTTACCTCGACATGGAGACAGAAAACCTACTGTTTGGATGGCCGCTGTCACCTTGGGTTCAGCGTCTGGAGCTTGGTAGTTCAAGATAAAGTCGACATTACCGTAATTTTCAATCTAAACCTTAAACGCACCCTTGTCAAGGGGGGAGCCATGAATTATATCACTATTTACAGGATGTGTCTCGGAATATACCACATCTACAAGCGTGTTCCGGTCTGTAATTGCGGTTTTGCGACTGTGGCTCTGCCGGTGCCGTAGGGATTGTGGCACCAAGGTCGGCGAAATGGTGTGGAGAAGGTCGGCAATGTTACAAACGCTGCGGGAGCAGAGTCCCCTTCGGGGGGCGTCTGTGCAGTGGGAGATATTTCCACGTGGATCGGGCTGTGCCGTTTTACCCGTTGCTGTCGTCCTGGCCCACCAGGTTTACCCAGACTTTGCGGTGGCGTGGGCCATCAAATTCACAAAAGTAGATGGACTGCCAGGTCCCGAACTGGAGTCGCCCCCCCTCAATGAGGACCAACTCGGAGAAGCCCATCATACTGGCTTTCACATGGGCCGCCGCATTGCCTTCCCTATGGGCGTAGCCGCCTTCCCAAGGCACGGCCCGTTCCAGGATGAGCTCCATATCGGCCACTACATCGGGATCGGCGTTCTCGTTGATCGTAATGCCGGCGGTGGTATGAGGAACAAAGAGCTGGACGAAGCCCCGCCCTATCCCCGCTTCCTGAACACATTGCTGGACCAGACGGTCTATATTGATAAATTCGGTGTGCTGGCGGGAGATGACTTCGATTTCTTTCATAATAACTTAGAGCTCCATGGAATTGAGGTTGCGCAATCCGAGTCGCATGGGCAGGAGTGTGCACAGCGCGCCCAGGGCAGTAATGAGACCCATGGCCACCAGCACGGTCCCCCGAAATTGTGCTTCCCCCGTATAGAGGTCCAGGGCTTTCCACTGCAGAACAAGAACTTGGATGCTGACCACACAAATGACGAAGGCGACACTGCTGAGCAGATTGAGGGTCCCTCCCATTCCCGATACGATGCGGGCAGGATTGTCCTCCGTGAAGGTGGGATAAAGCGCCCCTAAGCCCACGGCGAGTCCCGAGAGGCCCAGATTCGATAAGAAGACGCTGTAGACGGTTATAGCGTAGTGGAGGGGCTCCAATTGGAGGATGTGGCCCGATAGCACGGCCAGGCCTACGGTAAAAAAGGATGTCAGCGCGACACTGAGCCAGAATTTCTGCCACATGAGCTGGCTGAACGTCAGCGGTGCCATACCCAGAATCCAGATCCGCCTGCCTTCCAGACTGATCAGGGGGAAAACAAAGCGACTGGTCAGGGTCGCCACGATCAAGGTTACGGCACCAACATTCAAACACGCGATCCAACCGCGCCAGAATTCGGTTTCATAGAGCCGCGTTGAGTTTCGGATATTGGCGATGTAGATGGCCATAATACCGAAGAAAATGATGAACTGAGACCACTGGGTCGGGTCCCGCCAGAAGAGTTTGATGTCCTTGTGAAACAGGGAGCGATAGGGCTCCTTCAGAGGCCTGAGGAGGGTATTGAGGCAGGCCAGGGGGCCCCGGTCCATCGGCTTTATGCGCTGTTTGTCCTGGCCCATTAGGTAGGACCAGCCCGGGTAGAAAATACGATTCGCCAGACGTCCCGTCAGGTAAATGGCAAAGAGGGCGGTCGACAGCAGGAGGAGAAACCAGAAGAGGGTCTCGCTATAGTTGCCATCCCCTGCCATGCGGATACCCTGGGCCGCCCAGTGACTCGGAAATAAGGGCGACTGGGTGCTGTCCATCGCCTCCCGTATCGCGGCGATGGTCTGCATCTCCGAGAAGCGGGCCCCCTTAAGCACGCTTCGAATGTACACAAAAAAGCCGACCAGGGTGCCCCCACCCAGAAGGGCCACGGTGAGCGTGTTCATTCGGGGAAAGTAGCGTACAAGAACCATGGTGATGGTTGTGCCGAGACAGGCAGGAATCACGACAAAGGGAAGAAAAAAGAGGACAACGGCAATGTAGAATATAAAATGGGCGTTCGTATTCCAGGCATAGGCCAGCATCATGGGTGAGCCCAGATAGGCCAGCGACCAGGAGCTGAAGAGCACACTTTCAATAAATCGCGCATAGAAAAAGTCGGTGTAACTGATGGGGCCTTGCAGCAGGTAGACCACTTCTCTGGAGCGGTAGAGGGTTGAGAAGGCCACGAGTGTATTGGAGAACGCCATCAGCAGGAAGATGGAGAGGGCGAAAATACTGAGGCTTTGACGGAGCAGGGCTGTGCCAAAGGCGAATTCACTGCCGTCCTGTCCCCCAAAATGAATGAGCCAGCGGAAGCCCAGATGAAAGATGAGCAGGGCCCCCAGCCAGAGCCCAATCGCCGCGATGGAGAGTACCGCGACTTTCAACTTGGATTGATGGCGGACAGACGCGATCTGGTGTCGCGCCATGTGGGTCTTTGCAATGAATACAGCCCATACCTGATTCATGAGATGGGTTTCGCTAATTCGTCGCGGGTCAGGGTAAGAAACACATCTTCCAGAGAGCCTGGATTCTCATGGAGGGCCTTTATTTCGGCCACCGTACCCATTTCCAGGAGTTTTCCCTGGTTGATGATGCCGATCTTATCGGCAATCTCCTCGGCGATACTGAGGGTGTGGGTCGACATGAAAACGGTGAGTCCCTCATTGCGCGTTTTTTCTTTCAGGAAATCTTTTACAAAACGGATGTTCTTGGGGTCCAGGCCCACCCAGGGTTCATCCACGATGACCACCTTCGGGTCATGAAGGAAACAGGACGCAAAAGAAAGCTTCTGTCGCATGCCGTGGCTATAGTCCTCGACGAGTTGGTCGCCTACGTGGGCGATCTCAAACATTTCGAGTAGTTTCTCGCAGTGGACCTGATAGTAAGACTCGGGAATTTGATACAGCCCCGCGACGAAACGCATGAACTCCCGCCCCGTCAACTTGTCATAGAGAAAGGGGTGGTCGGGCACGTATCCCATGCAGCGTTTGGCGGCCACCGGGTCTTCCTGGACGTTTATCCCCCCTATCGATACCGTTCCACCGCTGGGCCGCAATAATCCGGTCATCATTTTGATGGTGGTGGTTTTTCCGGCACCGTTGGGGCCGAGAAAACAAAAAAACGTGCCCTCGGGGATGTCGAGATCGAGGGGTGCTACGGCCAGTTTCTCACCGAAGTGCTTGGTGAGCTGTGTCGCTTGAATCATAATCCTCCTTCAATACGCCGTGCCATCGTGCTTCTGGAACGCGTTATTCGTCGCAGGCGATGACGTCCAGTTGTATTTGACCGATATAGCCCGCCAACTGTACCCAGGATGCAATGCTGCCATTGAAGAGCTTGATGTGGGTGGCGTCGACGTCGTGTTGCCCCAAGGTCGGATCCAGCGGATACCACTGTGTGCCGATGTGTACTTCAGGCCAGGCATGGTAGCCCAGCCCTTCGAGGGTATCGCTGTAGACCAGCCCGATGGCAATGCGGGTCGGGATGCCTATGGAGCGGGCCAATGCGGTATACAACACGGTGTGTTCGTTGCAGTCCCCGCTTTTGGTGCGGAGGACATCCAGGGCGCTGGGTACGCTTAAGACGGGGACCTTGTCGATATGGGTATAGAGCCAATGGTGGAGCAAGAGGGCCTGATTTCGCGGATCGGTTTCATCGCCTATGATTTCCACGGCCTGCTCCTGGATCATGGGATGGTTGGTGGCCACAAAAGCGTCGTCTCCCAGGAAAGGCGCGGGGTCGAAATCGTTGTCCCTATCCCCCGCTTCCGTCGAATCAGGATAGCTGGATTGTATAATCGTGACCACGTCGTTCTCACGGATCTGCCAGGGCGGATCATTGGGAAACAACGCGGGGTCCAGGCCGGAAACCCGAACCACAAGACGGGACGCATCGTTATGCATGGGCTTACCCGTGGGCACAATGGCCAGATCTCGAATGAGATCACTGCTCTCGTTGGCCACCACGGGAATGTCGAGTTCGGCGGGGGAAATCTTGCGCAGGGTGAATCCGAAGGGCGTGCTGGCCTGTACGACTTCCCCGGAATCGTCCACCCAGGCGTTACTGGTCATCCCTCCAAGGACGGTCTCGTAGACGCGCGTCTCAACCGGCACGTTGCTGATGCGAAGGGTTTCCCTGCCGGTGCAGGTGACCTTCGCCTTTGATGGGGTCATGGCGATGGGGTCAAAGGCGGCCATGGTGGTGGATTCACCCGGCTCCAGTTCCGGCATGGCCGCAGCCGGGAGTCCCATACCACTCCCAAGGACCATGGCCGTATCCACCGGAAAATCGAGGGGGATGGATTGTCCCCCCGTATCCAGCGTGCCCGATAGGCGATTTTCGGCGATGGTACCGTGCAGCCCCATTTTCGTGTCGCTCGCGAGAATGGAGAATTCGAATTCGGCCGTTTCCCCCGACGTGGCCGTCCAGGCCTCTCCGGAAAGCTTCATGCCAGCGACAATACCAAAGAGCTCTGTCTCTACGGACGCATCCAGTTGAAGATGGTAGCCGGGAACGGCCGCCCGTTCTTCCGCCGCGCTTTGCATATGGAGGTGGCCCACGCGGTGGTCGTCATTGATGTATAGCCCCATCCATTGATCCTGCGGGACGAATTCCGCCGGTGGCAATGGGGTGCCACCACGCAACGGGGGCCCATATTCCCGATAAAGGAACAGGGCCATCATAACGAGCCAGAAGCACGTTATGAGGATGGGTCCTATACGACGTGGCTTCCGCAGCACTTCTTATATTTCTTGCCACTTCCACAGGGGCATTTCTCGTTGGGTCCGACCTTTTTTTCGACGCGGAGGGGTTGGGGCTTCTTCTTCGCGGTACGGGCCGATTTTACGGTAGAGACGCTACCCGATTCCGGGGTGGCATCGTCTGGGCCGGAAAGCTCAAAACGGGTCGTGTCGAAGCTTGCGAAGCTGCTGTCGGCCTCCTTGTCAGCCGCCACATAGTGGTACTGATTCAGTTGGGCAAAGGGATCTTCCTGCTGCGTGAGGGTGCCCCGCTGAATACTCGCAGCACGGCGTTTGCGGACTTCGGGGTCGGTCAGGCGGAAGAGCGTGGTAATGACGCTTTCTTCGATGCCCTTTACCATGTTCTGGAACATCTCGAAACCTTCCTGCTTATATTCCAGCAAGGGGTCTTTCTGTCCAAAGGCACGAAGCCGCACGGACTCCCGCAGGTAATCCATTTCGTAGAGGTGGTCGATCCACTTGTCATCCACGGCGCGCAGCAGACACATCAACTCGAGGTCATGGACACGCTTTCGGGCCATGGCAGCAAAATCGATAACCGACTCATCCCCACCGATTTCCTGGCGGAAACTCTCGCGAATTTCGTTGTTCATGCTATCTTCACGGCGTTGATAGTCTGCCAATACCTGTTCATACAAGGCCGGCGTCAGATCGTCTTCCATCTCGATGTCGAGATTTACGGTGAAGTGAAAGAGTACCTCCAGACGTTTTTCGAGGCCTTCGAGGTCCCATTCATCCTGAGAGACGGCTTCCGGTGCATATTCATCCACCACGTCGCCAATGGTATTCTTAAACATTTCCCGAAGCTGCTCGGTGACGTCATTGTCTTCCAGCACGTTTCGGCGCATGGCATAAATGTATTTACGCTGCTTGTCCATCACTTGGTCGTAGTCAAGAACGTGTTTACGACTCTCAAAGTGGAGCTCTTCGACCTGACGCTGGGAACGTTCAATGGTGCGCGTCACCATACGTTGGCTCAGGGGTTCCTCGTCCATCTCCTGACCGCCCATGAAGTCCACGAGCTTCTTGACGCGATCGCCACCGAAGAGGCGGGCTACGTCATCTTCGAGGCTTACGTAAAAGCGGGTCGTGCCGGGGTCACCCTGACGGCCGCAACGACCACGAAGCTGGTTGTCGATTCGCCGGGACTCGTGCCGCTCGGTGCCGATGATGTAGAGGCCGCCATTTTCGCGGATACCTTCCGCGAGCTTAATATCCGTACCACGACCGGCCATATTGGTGGCAATCGTAATGGCACCGGCTTTACCGGCGTTTGAAATAATCGCCGCTTCCCGCTCATGGTGCTTTGCGTTAAGGACCTGATAATTCTCGATCCCCTCCTCCTGCATCATGCTGGCAAGGAGTTCGGATTTTTCAATGGAGACCGTACCCACCAACGTGGGGCGTCCCTGGGCCTGGATCTCCCTGATGTCGTTGATAACGTAACGAAACTTGCCTTTTTCTGTGGCGAAGATGAGATCCGTTTCATCCAAACGGGCCGCAGGTAAGTTTGTCGGAATCTGGGTCACGTCGAGGCCGTAGACTTTGTCAAACTCAGCCGCTTCGGTGACGGCGGTACCGGTCATACCCGCGAGTTTAGCGTAGAGGCGGAAATAGTTCTGGTAGGTGATGCTGGCCACGGTCTGGGACTCGAAGCGCAGGGGCACATGCTCTTTGGCTTCCAGGGCCTGGTGCAGTCCGTCAGAATAGCGACGACCTTCCATGGTGCGCCCGGTGAACTCGTCGACGATGAGGACCTCGTTATCCTTCACCATATAATCTTTGTCGCGCTTGAAGAAGTGGAACGCCTTCAGCGACTGTTCAATCATGTGGGCCCAGCCGAGGGTCTCGTCCGTGTAGAGGTCATCAATACCCAGCAGCCGTTCCACGGTTTCCATACCTTCGTCGGTAAGGATGATGTGGCGCTGTTTCTCGTCCATTTCAAAGTGCTCATCCTTCCGCAATTTGCGGACGGCCTCGTCAACTTTCAAATAGAGATCGCTGCTCTTTTCGGGGCGCCCGGAAATAATGAGGGGCGTACGGGCCTCATCGATGAGGATCGAGTCCACTTCGTCGACGATAGCGAAGTTGAGTTCCCGCTGCACCCGGTGGTCGGGGTGTTTCGCCATGTTGTCGCGGAGATAATCAAAGCCAAATTCATTGTTGGTGCCGTAGGTGATATCCGCGCGATAGCCCACCTTACGTTCCAGGTGGTCCATGTCCGACTGAATCAAACCCACGGTGAGTCCCATGAATTCATAGATGGGCCGCATCCACTCGGCGTCACGCTGGGCGAGATAGTCATTCACCGTGACCACATGGACGCCCCGCCCCGACAAGGCGTTGAGGTATACGGGCAGGATGGCGACCAGGGTCTTACCTTCACCGGTGGTCATTTCAGCAATGTTGCCCTGGTGGAGGGTGGTACCGCCGATAATCTGCACATCGAAAGGGCGCATGCCTGCGATACGTTTGGCGGCTTCCCGCGCCACGGCGAAGGCCTGGGGCAGGATGTCGTCAAGGGTTTCGCCATCGGCGAGTCGCTGTTTGAAGATGCCGGTCTGCCGACGCAACTCATCATCCTTCATGTGGACAATGCGGGCTTCTTCCGCACGAACGGCTTCAACGATGGGCATGAAACGTTTTACTTCGCGGTCTTTTTCAGATCCGAAGATGGCTGTGAGAACTTTTTGAAACACTGCGCTATAGTCTCCGCCCATGGTTGGGCCTGGTTACGTATTCAGCTGGCACCCGGATGTGGTGTCGGTTTTGTTATATCTGGTACTATCGCATGATAGCAAAGGGTGGGCAGGAATTTCTATGAGGACCAGGGGATTTAGAATTGAGAAGTAGTCTGTTATGAAGGACTTCCATCGAAGACACCCGTTGCTGACGTCGGGTCATGTGTCACGTGAATTGAATTGGAACGCCACCTTCTCGGGGGACCATTGAGATGATTTTTCCCCTTTATCTGGCCAGTATAGCCATCTCCGCAGGCATTGTGGGTGTTTTTGGACGTCGACTCTTGTCGATGGCGGGCTATATTCCCAGTTTTGAGTCGGGTCTTGCCGCCGCCGCCATGGTCGCAGGGGGCTATATACTCGTCCAGTGTGCCTTTGGGGCCCTGATTCAGCTTATTAAGCCCCACAAAGGCACGGGCCCCCACCTCACCGAAATACTCTCTCAATCGGCGGCGTTGGTATTCCTCCCCTATCTCCTGAATGTGGCCATTCCCTGGCCCCATCCCCAATTGGCCGAAATGGAACCGGTAATCTTTTTTGCCACCTTCGCCGGGCTCCATTGCTTTTTCAAACTGGCGACCTTGTTCGCGGCTACCCAGGCCCCGCCTGCCACACAGATTCGCTTGCTGCCCTACGCCCTGGTGGCTGTTGTGGGCTTTCTGGCAGCGCAACAGGGCTTTGACCGCTGGTATGGCTCGCTCACGGGCGTGCGGGTGGCAGAGACGATGGCCCCGGAACCGGTCCGCATTGGGGATACCTACGCCTGGGCCCGGCCCATTACGGAGGGGGTTCAGTATCCACTGGACGCCCGGGTGGGCGAGAAAGAACATCTTACCGTTCGCTGGTCGAAGCCACCGGAACATGGCGATCTGGTCGACACGATATACGTGACTGGCACCTTTTACGGCGAGGGCGACAAGAATACCGCCTTGGGCGTCTGGAAGGATTCCATTACCCTGCAGGAAGACGGCTGGACCAGTCAACGGATCCCGGAAAGTGCCATCCCGAAGGGTGCCGCGCGCCTGGGGCTGACCTGGCGGCTCGAAGAGGAGTCGGAGTGGGTTCGTCAGACGGGACTTCGGCCGACCCAGGTATCGGGGAATACCATGTTGCTCTCGGGGCCCTACGTGCACCATGAGCCGAAGTCCTTTGACCGACCCAATATCGTTATTCTCCTCGTGGAAGGTATGGGGGCCGATCACATGGAGCTTTTCGGCTATGACCGCCAGACGACCCCGGAATTGACGGCCCTGGCCAAGCGCAGCTCGGTCTGGGACAATACCTTTACCGCCTGTCCGGATACGATGAGCACAGCCATGACCCTGGTAACCGGTGTCTCCCCCCTTGTCCATGGTATTTCAGATACCCAGCAGCCCCCGTTGCCAGATGATCTGGTGACCCTGCCCGAACGGATGCGTGAGATTGGCTATGTTACCGTTGCCTTTACAGAGGGCGAAGGTTCCGATGGGCAGGATCTGGTATTTGGTAGTGGCTTCGAACGGGGCTTCGAGCTGTTTAATCCCGATTATCCAGAGACGGCGGCTTCTGGGAACAGTAGCGGACCCGCCCCGCTGGTTCCCGAAGGATCCCGGGTGACCCTGCAACGTGCGGCCGATTGGATCGCGAATCATCAGGCGGAAGAGCGCTATCTGGTATTCATCCGACTTCGGGAGCTCCGCAGGCCCATGGCCTTGAAGCGCTATGGACAAGGTTTTATTAAACCCTGGGAGGCCGTGCCCCAACCCTTGGATGTCTACGACACGGCGCTGCTCCATGTGGACAAACAGATCAACATATTCACCGAGCGCTTGCGGGGCATGGGGTGTTTCGAAAATACGTGTATCGTTGTCACCTCCCCCTATGGACTCGATTTTTCTGAGCCGGAGCGGGGTGTCTGGCGGCGTGGTGGTCCCGGTGTGCCACGACTAACCGAGGAATCCATTCGCGTTCCCCTGATAATTTCCATGCCGGAAGGGGTAGGACGTAATCGCCGTGGAATGGTATCTCTCAACTCGCTGGGTCGCACCCTCGGAGATTTTGCCGGCGTGAGTCTGTCCAGAAGTTCCGAAGTCCGGAGTTTGCTTGATTTCAGTTCCGACGAAGAACCCGTCACGATTATGGGCAACCCACTGGAGCTGTCCTTGCGCACCCAGGATTGGCGCTACAACTGGCAGTCGGGACGTGACGCAGCGACGCTGGCCCCGATCGGTGATGCGACGACGGTGGCTCTCTACGACATTTCGGACTACCAGGAAACCCATCAGAACAAGAATTTCACGTCGCGTGAGCCGGAGATATCGAAGCGATATCGCGAGCAGCTCGCTACGTACCTCGGCGGATTTGTCCCGCATGCCGGTGCATCCCCATCCGAGTAGAAGGTGCGTTTTTCCAATCAAGAAGGAATGAATTTAAATGCTTTTAAAACGCGCAAGTATCAGAATCCCAAATGTACTTCTTTTACTGGTGGCCCTAGTGACATGTGGCCCGGTTTTTGCCGCGCCCCCCACGCCCTGCTCCTTTGTGCAGCTTTGTGATACCCAATTGGGTATGGGGGGCTACGAATCGGACAAAGAACGTTTTCGCCTTGCTGTAAAAGCGATTAATGCGATGGACGTGGACTGGGTTGTGATTTGCGGTGATCTGGTCAACAACGGTGGCGATGATGCCGCCGTAGCCGACTTTCGGACCATCGTCGAGGGATTTACGATGCCCTGTTATCTGGCACCCGGGAACCACGATGTTCTCAACGAACCGACGGCTGCCTCCCTGGCCCGCTATCGGGAGCTTCAGGGCAAAGACTACTTTGCGGTGTCCCAATCGGGCTTCAAGCTCATGATTCTCAATACCCAATTGTGGAAGTCACCCTTGGAAGGCGAATCGGAACGTCACAATGCCTGGTACCTCTCGGAATTGGCGGAGGCGAAAGCGTCGGACACCCCCGTGTTGTTGGTGAGCCACTATCCCCCGTTTATCGCAACGGTCGACGAAGAAGAAATCTACTACAATCTTCCACAGGAAACGCGTACACGGGTGCTCCAGGCCGCGAAAGAAAATGGGGTGCGTGCGTGGTTGGCGGGCCATGCACACAAAAATATACTGACCGAGTATGAAGATATCCCCATCGTCATTTCGGCCACCACGAGTAAGAACTTTGACGGTGCGCCCTATGGTTTTCGCGTGTGGACGTTGAATGAATCGGGTGAGTTGACCCATCGCTATGAAGCGCTGGACCTTCCGGAAGCCTTGACCGTTCCGGATAAATGACAATGCGTGGTTTGCGCCAACGGAGTTGTCGTGAACATGGAACAGGGAATCTCCCATGGGTGTCCTGACTATCGGCCTGGTAATCGCGGCAAGTCTCTTGTCGACGCCCGGTGCGGTGCAATACATTGACCTCCATGAAGACTGGAGCGTTGAGAGCAAAGGCCCCTGGACGAGCCGCGTCGATCACCGCGAGTTGCTGGCCATGCACCACCCCTGGGTGCCCAGCGCGTCTGGAAACTTTGTCATGGTTTCGCGGGATGTGGCGGTGCCGGATGATTGGGGTAATTCCGTTACCCTGGTTTTCTACAGTACCGATGATTACCACGGTGTCCCCCGGGAGTCCATGCCAGGCTCGGGCTTTGTGGGACATCGGCGGCGTCAGATTCTGGTCAATAGCGTGCCCGTCTGGAGCGTTGATGTCTCGGATGCCGTCATGCCCGGGACGCCCGCGCCCCACCGCGTCACCATTCCTGTATCCCCCACGGACAGGACCTTACACCTCGCTCTTCTCGCCTATGACGCGGTCGCTTCCACCGAGCATACGTCGGACGATTTTTACCAACCCCTGAAGGCGGGACAGTCCCGCGATACCGACCCGGACGCCGCGCGCTTTCGAACAACGATCTATTGGGGCGATCTGGCCCTGGTTTCGGAAGGCACAGAGTTGCCGGTCCGTCCCCGACCTTCCGAAGGCCTCGTAGTAAAGCGGCACACCCGCACGTGGCCCCCGGAGCCGGATAGGGAGCGCTGGGCAAAAAACAGTCCGAAATTCAAGATATCTGCGCCCGGTGGCATTCCCGATGAGGGCTTTCCCCTGGAAATGGGCATTCCCCTTCCCGAAGGCGTCGTAGCGGAGCCCGAGGCCTTTCGTATTGCCGATGGGCGTCAGCGGGCGCTGTATGCCCAGAAAAACGTGCTCTCCACCTGGCCCGACGGCTCGCTGCGTCTGGTGCTGACGCAGTTTCCCGTAAAAGAAACGACCAAGGAAGTATCCCTCGCTTTTTCGAAGGACAGTGCCCGTTCGCCTGCTTCGGTCGCGGTAAAGGACAAAGACAACGGCCTGGAGATATTGAGTGGCCTCGTTGGATTGACGGTAGGTCCCGGCGATCCGGTCACGGAGATTTCCTTTAAGAATAAAAAGGTGTTTGACCGAATCCGCCTGACCATGGATGTGGCCGGCCAGTTGGTGACGGGGAGCAACGACGACTGGCAGGTGGTGGAAGAAGGGCCTTTCCACACCCGCCTGCTGTTGCAGGGCCGCTTTGAGAGTCTCGATGCCACACTGGGCAGCTACGCCCTCTATTGCTCCGTCTACCAGGGGCTTCCTTATGCCAAATTCTGGTTTCGCTATTTTAACGATACGGACCGTACGCAAGCCGTGTCGAAACTGGATGTCACTTTTGATCTGGTGGCTCCCCTGAAGAGTCCTTTGTTGCCCCATGGTGTTGTCGAATCGCCCTTCCAACTCGAGCAGATGGCACCCGACACCTATCGTGTTGGTGACACGGCCTATCCAGTTGAGAAGCCCGCCTTTTTTCAGTGGTCCCAGGGGGCCTTGGTGGTCAAAGACTTTTCCATGCTGCACCCCAAAGCCCTGCGTCTGGACGACGAACGTCTGGTGCTGTCCCTTGTTGCCGGGGGCACTTCGCCGGTCAGCTTTACGCCGGGCGAAGCGAAGAGTCACGAAATCTGGTTGGCCCTGGGCCCTATTGACGGCGCCCAACTTGCTGCCACTGTGGCCCAGCCGCCTCTCCTGGATAATATCGCCTACTACGGGCAATCGGGTGCCTTTGGTCCGGCGGCTCCATTGGGCGAGGACAATGTGTGGGTGAAGTTCTTGCAAGCGACCTATGGGACGAAGGATTGGGCGGCACTGGGAAACGCAACAGGTGTGCGTCACTATCCCGACGATTATTATCTGGGAAATTCGGGCAAATGGTCCAACAACTACGATGACCGAATGACGAGTCTCTGGAGCACCTGGTTGGCCACGGGCGATCGCCTCTGGTACGACCGGGCGGTGGCCGTATGCGAACACCTGATGGACGTGGCGGTGGTTCACTCAGACGTGCCGGGACAGAACTGGTTCGGCACGCTCCATGGTCCCGGTGCCAATCACGTGGCGGGCCCCTGGAATCCCCAATTGCGTGCCGAGGGCCTGGCGTTATTTGCACAATTAACGGGCAATCCCGAGGCGGAGGCGGCTTTTCTTGGCGTGGCGGATTATTGCGTGCGTATGGAAGCGGGACGTTCGGGGCCGAATGTTCGCCACTGGGCCGGTCCCTTTTCAACCATTGTGGCGGCCTATCGGGAGACCGGTGAGATTCCCATGTTGGAAGCAGGCAATCAGCGCATGGCGGGCATGTTGGCCCGGGTTGATCACCGCCGGGGAACGTGGAATGACTGGCATGCCACTTCGACCTATCCGGGTAACATTCCCTGGATGGACGCCCAGCTGGCCCTGCCTCTCTACACCTGGTATCGCCAGACGGGTGATGTGGAAGCGGCCCAGCTTCTGGTGGGCTTGGCCGAGTCTATGATTTGCGAAAATACCCCTTGGGAAGAACCGGGTGCGATGCGGACCTATTCGCCCGACCCCCACTTTCCCGACACGACGGCTTATGACCCGTTCATCATCCCCATGTTGCTTGCGGCCTACGAATTGACCGAGGACACCTTCTTCCGCGATGCGGCCCGTGCGCAATGGAAACGCTGGCTCGCCCAACCGGAATTTCAGTCGGTCTACAATCTATCGTGGCACATGCCGTGGCTGGGCTCACTTGCGGAAACGTTGACGGACTCCCCGTCCCCCCCGGAACAAGCGCCAGATAAATCATAGTTAATCCACCGGCTCTGCCGGTGAGAATTCATCAGACTCTGCCGT
>CAXBPH010000108.1:0-20811 GCA_963977445.1 uncultured bacterium
CCTTCTCCCTCGCCTTCGCCACCTTCTCCCTCGCCTTCGCCACCTTCTCCCTCTCCCTCACCACCTTCTCCCTCTCCCTCACCACCTTCTCCCTCGCCTTCGCCACCTTCTCCCTCGCCTTCACCTTCGCCACCAATCGCTTTGAAAATTGCGGTGACGCCACGGCTCTCCGGTTTTCCTCCGGCATCACCCATCTTGATAACTATTGAACTGGATGATACAGCATCGACAGTATAGACGGTCCCTTCTTCGGTATCTGTGGTGAGCCAGGCGTCGCCGTCGCCTTGCCAATGCAGAAAGGTATAGCCAGGCTGGGGGTGGGCAGTGACGGTGACAACGTCTGAGCCACTGTAGTAGGCCTTTGCCTCGGATGCCGAGCAATACCCTGCACAGTCCGCGCTTCCGCCGCCTTTCAAGGCGGTGTCGAGCGTCAGTTGGGCAAGGGGAATAAACGTTACCGTCTCCGACACACCAGAGCAGGTGTAAGGAACGACGATGTCTGTTCCTCCTCCGCCCGTACTGAACTCACCTACGGCCCAGCCCCGTTTGGCCACACCGTGCATATAGGCATATCGTTTTTGAGGTGGATTGGGACCATCGCAATTCGAACGCGCCCCGATTGCCGTATTGAGGAAGGGACTATCTTCCCCATATTCTTCCAGCGCTGAACTGAAGGGATACCCGCCCCCTTCGCTAGCCAAGGTGAGGGAAACCCCATCGCCGCCCGCCGCAGTCTGTAAGTTGCCCGCTCCGTATCCCAGCTTGACGGAAATTTGCTTGCTACGAGTCTTGTAGTCACCACCTCCTGCGGTCCAGCCCCCGTTTTTTGCCAAGTTTGTCAAGGTGACATTTGCGCCTCGGGGGCCCTTTACATATTTGGTTAGCCCATCGGGTGCCTGCACTACCTCAAGGCCGTCTCCTGATACACCGACTGTATTTGAATACTTGACCGTAAGGGTTACTTCACCTGTCGCAAGGGGTGTGATGCTATGGGAACTCGCCGTCGGTACGAATGATATGCTTTTTTTCTCACTACCATGGATTAACGTGTCGGGCGCATCCCAGGATTGAAATCGGTAATTTCCTGTCTCTTCCACCGATATGGTTATGGTGCGACCACGTTGCACTTCGACAGCCGTGCCGATGGGAATGATTTCTTCGCATGGACCAGTGGCCGTAATGGTCAGTCCCGTAGCGGCATTTATCGTTACGTTACTTTTTGAAGCGGTCAATTCATTGTCACAGAGACAGGGTTCTTCTCCTTCACCTTCACCTTCGCCCTCTCCCTCTCCTTCTCCCTCTCCTTCGCCGCTCTTGGCAATTGACTTACTATAGCTTGGGGTTGTCTGGCCTGGTACGGAGTCGGAGGTGGCGCGGTAGGGGTAGGTCCAGACGCGCAGAACATTGGGATCCCAATCCGAGAAGTCGGTTTCGGGTGTTTGCTCCCATTCCTGGCGATTGTTCACCCCATCGGCATCCGCATCCTGATCGGCGGAAAGCCACACACTAGCATTGGCGTTGTAATCATTTGCATCCAACGCAATACTGAAGTTGGCATCAACCACGGCGGCAATATGACGTTTGTGTCCGTAGCTTCCCAACGTCATATAGGCGGCGACCGTATTTATGACATGTTCGTTTTCACCGTCTAGATCTACGCGGGCCTGTTGGAGATTTTTCCAAAAACTACGCCAAACAGCAACATGGGCCACGCCGCCCGTGTCGGACCCATCTAAATGGATCGTCTTGAGGATAGAGTACAGGAGTGCAAATTCCGAAACGTCAGGTATGCCGTTGCCGGAGAATTGCAGTTCATCGTTATTGTCGGTCCAGACATCTCCGAAATCTACGCCTAGAGCGTATATATCACTAACTTCGCTCAGAGCCCCAGTTTCTACGAGAAATTCACCCAGGTCCGTAAGTAGATCAAGCGAGCGCAGGGAGGGTCTATAGACGAAACTAGCCGCAATATTGGTGGAATTGCGCACTTCAACATTTTCAATTACATTTGTGCTGCCGCCGGGAAGGGTCGCCGAATTCCACTGCCAGAAATACCAGTCCCCATCGGGAATTCCTTGCACCGGTATCGACGCGTAGGAGCATTCCTCACACCCACTGGGGAGCGTACTGTTATCCTGGCACGCGATGAGGCAGTCGATATCGGTAGCCGCGTAGGTGGGTATCTGATAGACACCTGGTGCCGGGTTTGACGTACCGCCTTCACCGGCTTCAATGGTAATCGTAAGGAAGTCTATGGTGCCTTCGTCCACGAATACAGCCGTGAGGTCTGTATGTTGCCATATTCTGAATGCGCTGTCTGCCCTATAGGTTTGATTGATTGCCTCGTCATCACTTAACCACTGCCAGAACTCAGAAATCGAGTCCTCCGGCGACGCGAGCAATGTGAGATTGTTATCATCAAGAGGCATGGCTACTGCTACTGGGCCACCGGCTTCTGTAACCGTGTAGACCACTTCATCAATCTCGTATTCGATCTCTCCATCGCCTTCTACTTGGAGGGTAACCAGATAGCCGTCGGTGAAGCTAGCTGTGACTATCTTGGCGCTGTCTAAGGTAATGCTTGTCTCTTCCGCTGCGCTATCGGCCACTGTATCACCGGTCCAGCCTGAAAAATAGGTGTAGGGTGTACGTTCTGCGACGATATCAACCACTGAATTGGGCGCGTAGAACGTTTGCACCCCCTCTTCTGGTGTTGTTGAGCCGTAGCCCGATATGTTTACCGTCAAACTGGGCCATACACGCACAGTCCGGGCAACTTCTTCGGCAGCATTGCTGGCAGCATCTGACACATTGTAAGTAACGGTATATTCACCGTAGGCTGATGTATTGACCGCGCTACTATCGATGGTTATTGCTGGTAGACTGGGGTCACAGAAATCGTAGGCAATGGCACCGGATTCGGTATAGGTTGCGTCGATATCAAGATACAAGATCGGCTCACCAATGAGTTCGATAATCGGGAGACTCACATCCGTGCTCGTTACGGTGACCGTACGGGTGACCTGGGTTGCGGTATTGCCTTCGTGGTCCATCACATCATACGTAATCACATAGGTTCCGGGGCTCGTATAGTCAACAAGATCCCCGCCAACGACAACGTCACCGGAAATATCCCCATAGCGGTCATCACTTGCCGTCACGCCGGGGTCGGTAAATACTTCTCCACAATCTATGCTCATCGTTGCACTACCAAGTAGTGTGATAGTGGGTGCTGTCGTATCCCCTGCGAGGAATGTGGCGCTTATCGTTCTGTCTCCATACATGACCAAAGAGGCCTGTGCCGCCAGGTCTCGACTCTCAAAATCGTCGAACTGCCACGAAGTGTCTGCGCCCGTGGACCATTCAAAGTACGTTGTGGTGGTGTGGGTTCCGTTGTCCGCTTCAAACAGGTACTGGACCGGTCCGTTTTCTGTAGTTCGCCAAAGTGTTGTACGTGGCCCCTGCAGCTGGACTTCTAAGGTATACCAAATCCCGGTTTGGGATGGGACTGTTGCCGTTGCAAGCGTGGCCTCCGTACCACCTACCAATTCTTTCAAGTCGATTTGGCTGCTACTGATTTCCAACCAGGTATAGTTCGACGAGTCCACCCAGCGAAGGATATTCTTAAGTTCTGCGCTCCCAGAAATATGCATGTAGTCGTAGGATACTGCAAAATCATGCTGTAACTGGGCCCGCCTCACTGCGGGTGTAACATTTGACTCGGAAATCACAGTGAGAAAGCCTAGTTCATTCTCTTCCCAGGTCCCCGCGAGTATTGACCAACTAGCGTCTAGGATTGTGTCGTCAAAACCGTCAAAGTCCAAGAGTGCATTGCCCGCTCCGACGAGATCACCGCCCCAACCCCAAAAAATGTAGCCAGCATTGGGTGTTGCCGTTGCTCGTACCTGCGTACCATAGACGTAATCTTCGTCATGGTTCGAAGCTCCGCTGAGGATTACCTCAGCCGGGTCTGGGGGAAAAAGCGTTACAGCGCCGTTAGTTGGCCCAGTCACTGTCAGTGTTTGGGGACCTGGATCGGGCACTTCCACCGTCCTGATGATTTGTATTGCTTGATTTTGTTGGCTATCTGCGACATTGTAAGTCACGAAATAGGAACCTGGAGACGTAGGGTCGACTGTATCTCCTCCAATCACAATACTTCCGCTCAGATCTCCATCGTAGTTATCACTGGCGGTCGCACCTGGTTCGGTATAGGTTCCTAAGTAAGCGACACTCATGGGGTTATCACCGATTATCGTAATTATTGGAAGCACGTTGTCGATGACATGCACGTATCGATAGACAATCGCTTCATTCGATGTGGAATCTGAAACGGTATAGGTTATTTCATAACTTCCAATTACACCCGTATTGACGGTATCTCCACCCACCACAATATTTGCCGTCAGGTCCCCGTCGACATCATCCAAAGCGGTAGCTCCGAGTTCTGTGTACGCTTCCTGATAGACCACGTAGATTGTCTGATCACCGATGAGGGTTATCACGGGCTTTTTTACATCGACCACGCTCACCGTGCGGGTTACCTGGGTTGCATTGTTGCCGACGGCATCCTGAACGTCGTAGGTCACGATATAATCGCCAATAGTGTTGTTGTCGACGGTGTCACCACCGACGACGATGTTGGCAGTAATGTCGCCGTCAGGATTGTCTATTGCGGTAGCCCCCTCATCGATATAGACGTAAGTGTGGCCGACCAGTTGGGGATTGTCTCCCTGCAAGGTAATGATCGGTGGCGCATTGTCCACAATTACGTTGACCGTTCGGGTGACTTGGACCGCCCCGTTACTGGCTGTATCGGATACGTCATAGGTGATGACGTAGGTCCCCAGCGTTGCGGTGTTAACGGTGTCTCCGCCAATTACTATGGATGTCGTAAGATCACCGTCACACGCGTCGGTCGCCGTAGCGCCGGGCTCCACATAGGTTACTCCTTGAAAAACCGTCATCGGGTCATCGCCCACCAGTGTGATGACCGGATTGGTGGTGTCTTCGACGATAACTGTTCGGGCTACCTGGGTGGCGTCGTTTTCTGCTTCATCGGTGACGTTATAGGTGATGGTGTAGGTGCCGGGCGTGTCTTCGTCTACCGTATCGCCGCCCACAATGATATCGGCGGTAATGTCACCATCGTTGTTGTCACTGGCGGTTGCCCCGGCGTCGGTGTAGGTGCTGCCGCATTCGACGTAGACCGTTGCATCGCCGGTGAGCGTAATGACCGGTGGGGTGTTGTCGGCCACGAAGGTGGCGCAGACACTGCGGTTGGTACTCATGGTCACGGTGGCCGGGTTGGCACTGCCGGTGACGGCTCCGGTCCAGGCGGAAAATGCATAGCCGGGGTCGGGGTCGGCGGTGAGGGTGACCACGGCTCCCGAGACGTAACTTGTGCCGGGGGGCGTGTGGTTGATTACCCCATTGGAGGGGGTACACAGGGTGAGGGTGAAGTAGGTGACGTTCCCACCTGGATTTGCATAGGCCACCGGGGGAAAATCGCCCCGTAGCCAGAGTAAGCCGAGAGTGCCTGCCGCGAGGAGAAGGGCCGTGAGCGCATAACGTAAGAGTCTCGTTGATTGAATCATGATGGTAGCTTCCCTGGATTACTTTGCCGCGTTTTCAAGGGGTTTAGTTACAAAAAGCCCGGAAAGGTCGTTTCGACAGGCATCGGCAATCTTACTGCCGGGAAGTTGGTCGGCTAACTCATCGTAGAGTTCAACGGCTGCTGCGAGATGGCCTGCCTTGGCCATGGCTTCGGCGCAGGACTGGATGCCATAGGCTCGGGTCTCCCACATGACGCGCTCGGCGGTGGTCTCTCCCACCCCACCATGGAGCACCTTGCGGGCCAAGGCCAGCGCTTCTTCGTGGGCCCCATTTGCGCCTTCGACGAGGCTCAGATCGTTGGCCAGGAGGACGCGGGCCTGGAGCACATCGGGGGTATTTTCTTTTCGGGCGGCCAGGGCACGGGCGGCTTCCCGGATGGCGGGGGCCATTTCGCCGTCCATTTCACTCTTCATAAGCAACAGGGAGAAGTGCCGTTCCTGCCAGTCCGTACCTTTTTCGATACCCTCAACCAGGGGCGCGAGAGCCGCTGCTCGGGTTGGGGCCTTTTTTGAAGCGAGGGCCTGGGCGCTGGCCTGAAGTCGGGCGCGTACCCGCTGGGACCAGGGCTTGTAGGGTGGCGTTGTTCCCTTGGTCTCCTGGGCATCGGCCATGACGGCGTCGAGTCCCTGTTTGCGGCTCTTGTCATAGAGCGCCAGATTCAGCGAAATCTGGGTTAATTCCAGATTGGGGAATTCGTCTCCCAACATTTGGGCGTATTGATTGGTAAATTCGAGATTGTCATAAAAATAGGGATTGGAAAGGTAAAAGCGGGTGATAATACGAACGATATCATTCTCATTCGACGTGAGATAGGTAATCTCCCGCGAAAGTTCCGTTTTTTGCTCATCATTGAGTCCGATGGCAATGTAGACCAGCAATTTGAGCATCTTGTCGGTCACATAGGTATCGGGGTCAAGTTGGGTAAGCAGAAAATCGTAGGCGTCGGCTTCTTGCATGACATGAAGAAAAAGATAGGACGCCAATTGGCCATTGCCATAGGCGGCGTCGGCCAAGCCAGGTCGATTTGCTGGACAATCTCTCAACGACTGGGTCAGTGCGCTCGCCGCTGCAGTGTGATTGCCCTGCGCAATGAAACCCTCTGCCGTTGTACGTGCGGTGAGCAGGGCTATCAAATCGGGATCATTGTCGGGAATGGATTTTTGCGCCCACGTTGGAGCCCCAACTACCACCAGCAGCGCTACCACCAGCAACGTCACCCTTACGCGTGAATACCACATGACCTACATTCTCCATTTTAAAGGAGACGGTCGCGCAAACTTCGTATAGTGACGAAAAGAAACGCTGCTGCGCCCCTCACCCCTACACCCTGTTCCCCGTCGACCACACCCCCGCTTCTGTTTGAACTACGATGAGTTCGATACCTGAACTCTAGTGGACGTCTAAAGTAACATGCTTTTCATTTTGTGTCAATGTAGTTTAGTGATTTATTTTTATTACTAGTATGGATTATATAAAGAACGGAAAACCCATACGTTTTTCTTTGTTTTTAGCACTCAAACTCATGCAGAAAATCCCATTATGAGACATGCGGGAGTATTTTACTTTTGGATGAAGCAAGAGAGACACTCGAAAAACTCCGTCGATATTTTTCCTTGAAACCCGCGTCACCGAACACCATATTCGGCGAGCACGTACCCGGAAAAACAAAACCTGGATCGCGCTGAGTCTGTGGCGCATCGCGAGTTGGTGTAGAACTTCCATAGAGACGATGTTTTTTGAACTTTTCAGTAAAATTCGGGATTGTGTTCGTATTCGGAAGTAATCTTTCCACGCCATGCAGCGGGTGAAACGTTGTCAGGGAAGCTTCCCAATGTCGTTGTTCGCACCCCTGTTTAGTTTTGAAACAGAAAGGGCCCACCTCTGGACTACTTGGAAATAGCCCAGCGACCAGGAAAAACGAGCCGGAATCTGAACATAGGGAAGCGATGAGGCCATCCTCACGATACGCTTCCAGCACTTCAATTTAAGCGCCTAACCTGACTGTCTAAGAATGCCAAGTATTTTGTCGGCCGTCTTCGATCCCAGTCTATTTGCGATCAACCGGCCCTGGTGCCTGGGATTGAATCTAGCGCCCAAAAATACCGTACGATCCGGTTTTTTTGACTGGCGTTTTACCAATCTTCTCCCCATGTGAATCATGTTTTTGATGGGGTTGGTTATCGTGTTTATCCATGGGTAGCAGCCCATGCGGCAGCGGTCTTGTTGTCACGGTGGACATAAACCTGGGTGATATTCAATCCACTATGGCCGAGAATGGCGGAGGCGGTTTCAAGGTCTGCTGTTGCCTCAATTGTCGTTGCCGCCAGATGACGGAGCTGGTACGGTGTCCATTTCGGGATATCGTGCTGTTTACAGACGCGGGCAATAGCACGGTTTAATCCGGTGTGGTCATAGTGGTCACCAACCTGCCGTTTCGTTTTTTTGGTTGAAGGCTTCTGGTTGGGCCGACGGTGTGTCTCACATTCCGCATGCCGTTCAGCCTCAGCTTCTCGGGGAGAAAACAGATAGTCACTGTCCGGTCGCAGGAGAAAGGGACGCAACACGGCCTGAGCGCGTGGGCCGAAGAACAACCGGCGTTGTTTACCTTTATCCATGGTTTTGTGCTCACGGATGATGGCTGTCCACACATCTCCTTGGGTATCGATATCGCCCCTACGAAGTTTCAGAACCTCGGTGGGACGGGCACCCGTCAATAAGAGCAATTTGATGATAGCCTGCAGGGGACTGGGAAGATGGAGCAACGTTGCTTCAACATCTTCCAACGGAGCCGCCTGCCGGGGTTGGGGGTCTTTACCCTGTCCTTTCCCACGACGGAGACCGGGGAGGGTTGCAAGTGCCTGATGTGCGGTGACCGGCAGCATTTCATGAGATGCTGCCCACTTGAACATCCGTTTCACGACACTGGCGTAGCCATTGATGGTGGAAATAGAGATATTCCGGTCTATCCACCGCTTACGAACCGCCCGGAGGGCATTTGGCCCGAATTGAACAGCGGGCACATCACCATACAAATCAACCACATCCCGGAGTGTAATCCGAATGCGGCCAACTTCTTCTGATGGGTTCCCAGAACGGTCCACATAGAAGGAGTCAGCATACGTTGAATAGGCATCGGCCACTTCCAGCACCGTGACTTCATCCGCCGGTACGGGAAGGCGATATCCAGCCGCTATCCACTCGGCTATCAAGCGATGATAGGTCCGTTGGGTTTCGGGCAAGTCATGTTTACCCAGATAGTGGCGTCTGCCTTCGATTTCGACGAAGGCACGCCCACTGGGCTTGTGGAGACGGAAGGAAGGGATACGTTTTGCTGACATAGCAACTGCTCCTTGGTAGCCCCCGGTTAAAATAACCGGAAGGTTCATAGGTTTGCAGCCGCCGCAACGGGGTGTTGGGTATCAGGTAAGTACCTGATTCAGCAAGGTTTAAAATGGTGGGCGATACAGGATTCGAACCTGTGACCTCTGCCGTGTGAAGGCAGCGCTCTAACCAACTGAGCTAATCGCCCGAGGGGTCGTAATCCTAGCATATGTGCAAATTCATGCGCAAGGCATTTGTATGCTATTTATCGGGCTCCGCTCTCCTGGGCAGTTAGAGGTCCCTCACGATGCTCAGGCATCCAACTGACTATAGGCTTCCGAGTCGCGAAATTCGCGGAGGCGTGGCTCGGTGTCTATGCGATAGCGGGCCTTGTCGTCGCAGGCTAGGGCTTCGCGAAAGGCGGCGACGCCATCGTCTATCCGGTCGGCGGCGGTGACATAAAAGATACCAAGCTCAATGTGTCCGTCGGCTTCGCGGGGCTGGAGCTGGGCGGCCATCTTGAGGTGTTCCTCGGCTTCGGTCAGCTTGCCCTGTCGCGAAAGTACAGCGCCATAGACCATCCGGGGCTGAATCCAGAGGGGCATGAGTTTCACACAGCGGGCCAACGCGGGCTCGGCTTCGTCAAAGTCACCGCGACTCAAGTGGGCCTGGGCATCGGTCCAGGCCTTGCGGGTTCGGTGCACGGTCCAATAGCGGGTCCCCGTCTGGAGGGCCACCAGGCCAATGAGGAGTAACAGGCCAAAAAATACTTCTTGCATGGGAACGGTCCCTTTCAATGCTACGCTTACGGCGGGGAGCAACGTACTGCTCTGCTGCCCGGCCTGGCCCAATTGTATCGTATGCCGCCCTGTTTTTTGTACAATAGGGCAGCGAATCCTCTTCGCCCCAACCCAAAGCAACCCCCGACCGCCCTGCGGACGCTGGAGTCTATACATGCAAGAATTTCATGCCACCACAGTCATTTCGGTTCGAAGAAACGGTATTGTAGCCATTGGTGGCGATGGTCAAGTCACCCTGGGCGACACCGTTATGAAGGGCAACGCCATGAAAGTGCGACGCCGTACTCGCCGGTTTTGCGGGTGCCGTATCCGATGCCTTTGCCCTGTTTGAGCGCTTCGAAGGCAAGCTGCAGGAATACAACAAGAATCTCACCCGCGCCGCCGTGGAATTGGGCAAAGAATGGCGCACGGACAAATATCTCCGCCAGCTCAATGCCTTGCTGGCCGTTTGCGACAAAGAGCAATCCCTCCTCATCGCGGGCACGGGCGAAATCATCGAACCGGAAGACGGCATCATCGCCATCGGTTCGGGCGGGTCCTTTGCCCTGGCGGCGGCCCGCAGTCTGGTGAAACACACCGACATGAGCGCGGAAGAAGTGGTTCGGGAATCTCTGGTGACCGCATCGGAAATCTGCATCTATACCAACACCAATATCACGGTGGAGACGCTGGAATCCGTCTAAATAAGCGAAGATAGACCTCGAGTAAATCCGGCTCGTTATTTTTACGTCTTCGACGTAATGCCGACGAGCCGTCGGCGCTCCATAGTTCCATAGCTTCATAGCGCCAATTCGGAAAGCCGGAAATCGAATGACTTGGAAAATGTCTGAGATGAATCTTCGCCTGTTTAGGAGTCAGACTCCCAGGGTACCCCGTCATCGCAGTTAAATGCGCATAGTTTTCCCATTCGTGTAGGCTCCATCCCCAACGACCCGACCCCACGAAGGAACACGTCATGACCAGCCCCAATCACCACGCCTTTGCCAGTGACAATGGCAGCGGCATTTGTCCCGAAGCCTGGGAGGCCCTGGCGCAGGCGAACACGGGTTACACCCCGGCCTATGGGGAAGACGGGCATACCCGGGCCGCGTCCGACGCCATTCGTGATTTTTTCGAGGTCGATTGTGAGGTGTTCTTTGTTTTCAACGGCACCGCAGCCAATTCCCTCGCCCTGGCCAGTCTGTGCAAGAGTTATCACAGTGTCTTGTGCCATGAGCGGGCCCACATTGAGACGGACGAATGTGGTGCGCCGGAATTCTTCTCCAACGGCACCAAAATCCTCACCGTCGCGGGTGACAATGGAAAGGTAGACCTGGCTGCACTCGAGCACCAGGTTACGCGCCGCAGCGACATCCACTATCCCAAGCCCCAGGTCATCAGCCTCACCCAGGCCACGGAAGTGGGCACGGTCTACAGCACGGATGAACTTAAGAGCATCTGGGCCCTCGCGCGAAAATATGGCCTACGGATCCATATGGATGGCACCCGCCTCCCCAACGCCATCGCCTCTCTGGGCGTCGCGCCCCGGGCCATCACCTGGGAAGCCGGTGTCGATGTGCTCTGCCTGGGGGGAACGAAGGCCGGCCTTGCGGTGGGCGAAGCGGTCGTGTTTTTCCGCAAAGAACTCGCGGCAGAATTCGGGTATCGCTGTAAGCAGGCGGGGCAACTCGCTTCCAAGATGCGCTTTCTTTCGGCGCCCTTTCTCGGCGTACTGCAATCGGGTGCCTATCTCCGCCATGCCGCCCATGCCAACGCCATGGCCGAACGACTCGCCACGGGACTGGAAGCCATCGACGGGATACAGCGGCTTTATCCCCGAGAGGCCAACGCGGTATTCGTCCAACTACCGGATGCTCAGGCGGCCACGCTCCGTTCGCGGGGTTGGCATTTCTACACCTTCATCGGAAGCGACGGAGCCCGCTTCGTCTGCAACTGGAACACCACCGAAAGGGATGTAGACGCCCTGCTCACAGACCTGGCGACGTTGTCTTGAGGGATGGAGAAGGTGGCATTGGACGGATGACGCAATGCCGATGCCGGTCCCGCTACGTGCCCTGTTGCTGAAAAAAGATGTACGCCGTGGTGCCACCTCGTGGACGCGCCGGAGGAGGGCGATCCGGTATTCCAGTCGAAGTTGCGCCGGAGGAGGGTTCGGGTGCCTTGGGCGTCGATTACGAGATGGTCAATGGATGACTTGGCGGTGGCCTTGTTTCATTGTAAAATTTCGGCAAACAAAGCTACGGTGTCATCCACTGAATTCCGACGTAAAACTTGGGTCAAGACACCCGAACCCGTTTTATTACGTCTACGCCGCAATAAAAGCGGGATCGGGTGGCACCATGGGGCTCACATCAATGAAATAGAAACCCACAAAACTGATCGTGTGTGCGCGCCGATTACAGTGTGATTGCCCTGCCATGCTACGTAGTCAGATCGTCCAGTCAGACCCATTGGTTGTAGGCTCTTCTCTCTTGTTGTATCAGGCACCGGAGCACTGTATATTCTTGGATATGAAAGCACCAGATGATAAATCAAGCTCCGATGAGCAAGTACAGAAATCCCGCTCAATGGCCGGGTGTTGGATTGGTTGCGTCGTTGTCATATCTCTACCTTTCTGGTTGGTCGCTCCGCTGTTTTGCCAAAGGGTCGAGGCACCGAAAGGGTCCGACTCCCAAGTTAAAAAGCTACTTGAAGGGACAGTACAGTGGAACGAGTGGCGAGAGGTGTATCCAAATGCCAACATCAGGCTGGACGGTTTTGATATCAGTTATGTGAATCTGCGTGACGCTAATCTGTACTCAGCGTTTATTGCTCGTTGCGATATGACCGGCGTAGATCTGGCGGGTTCTTCGCTTGTCGCTGCCGATGCGGTCTTGTCGACTTTGCTGGGTGCCAATCTCTGCAATGTTGACGCTCGCGAGGCCGGATTTCATTCCGCCGATCTTTCAGGTGCCAATCTTTCCGGCAGTGACCTGACCCGTGCTGGATTCTCCCTAGCCAAACTTGTCGGCGCAAACCTGAATAGAGCGGACTTCTCGGGTGCCAACCTCGTGTTTGCTGATCTGCGGGATGTTGAGAATTGGCAATACATTACGGGTATTCGGTGCGCAAACATTTACGGAGTTAGTGCACCACGTGGTTTTCGTCAGTGGGCGCTTGATCATGGCGCTTTGGAGTACGAAAGAGATGCCTATAAAGAATGGCTTGTGGCCCGCGACGCGTGTTTAGCGGAGTAGTTGTTTCATTGTTGGGGTTCCGGCAAACAAAGCTACGGTGTCATCCACTGAATTCCGACGTAAAACTTGGGTCAAGACACCCGAACCCGTTTTATTACGTTTACGCCGCAATAAAAGCGGAATCGGGTGGCACTGGCAGTCGCCTGCGGAGCTGACTACCGCCAATCATCAAAACCAACAAAAAACAGCTATAGCTGTCCTCTGTCAACTACCAATCATCATCTGTAAACCATCCTCTATCAACCATCAACTGCAAGGTTGAGTAATTCACTGCGGTTGAGCAAGATTCTGTATTCCGTCTATGGACACTACAATCTGCACGGTAAACCAGATGATAATTAAAAAGGAAATGCAAAGAAGCAGCGCAAAAGAGGCAAGCTGCGCTCTTACACCCACCGGAAGGTTTCTTATCGAGGAAGGTGAACCACCGATTACTTTTGCTTCGTCTGATGCATTTACTGCGTCATCGTATAGTTGCCTCCGCTCGGCGTAGGTCGTCATCACACTGGCCAACAGCCCACCAAAACCACTCATGGACCACACCGCTCCTTGGGCACTATCACCATAGAAGAACAACCCAACTGCAATCAGCCCCAAGGCCAAGCACGGCCAATAAATCTTAGCCTGCCGCAAGACTGGCAATGCCTGTCTCTCGCCCTTAGCTTGTATTAACTGGCTAACCAGCAAGTCATGATATTTACGCAAACCCCGCCGATAGAACCGCATGAGCAGTAGGCCAACGAAAAAGAAGCCAAGAAATAGCAGCCACGGTATCGCAACGCCCAGAAACATCGCGAACCTGGGATCTGCATTCGGCAATTCCATGGGCACGAAGAACTGGCCAAAACGATAGCCCATGACACTTCCGCAAGCGCTAAATATGATGCCTATCGCCAGCCCGCAGCACCCGGGAAATGTAGCGACAACAAACGGATGAGCTTTGGACGAAATCTCGTGTTTAGTCGTCAATGTAAGTTCCTCATGTTGCTTCTGGCTCGCATGCTTCGAACCCACAAAGCCGCCCTCGACGTTACATTCCGCACGTCAGCAGCGAAGCACGCTGCATGCGCGGGGTAGACTTCTTTACGCCCCACTTCCAACAATCGCGCACCTTCATTTAAGCGAGGGCGTACGCAGCTACCCGTCGCGCTACTTGCCCCGTTTCAGTTCTTCGATTTTTGCGACGCGCCCCTTGGTGAACAGGCGCACAAGAACGCGAAAACTCCGGGGGAAATGTCGGCACAAAAAGGCGGCCAAGACGCCGTGTCCCGTAAAGGTGAACTCGGGCGTACGTCGATAGATGGCCCCCACCATTTTGCGTGCCGCCGTTTCCGTGGGCACGACAATCCAGGAGGAAACCGGATCGGGACGTCCCGTTTGCTCGCCCCGATTGTTGAGGGTACGAATCTCACTGGCCACAACGCCGGGGTTGATGCTGGTAACACTCACGCCGAGATCGGCCAGATCGTAGTAGATGGATTCGGCGAATCCAGTCACGGCAAACTTACTCGCGCAATAGGGTGCCGATGCGGGTAAGCCCACCCGGCCCATCACGCTGCTGACCAGGGCCAGACGGCCCTTCCGCTCCCGGAGGGGGGGCAAGGTCGCATAGACGGTGTCCACCACGCCAAAGAAATTCGTCTCGAATTGGCTGCGGTAGTGCTTTGTGTCCAACCGGGTCATGGCCCCACTCACGCCGAATCCGGCGTTGGCCACGACCACATCGAGTCCGCCAAATTTTCCCACCGCCTCGGCAACGGCGGCATCCAATTGGGTGCGATCCGTTACGTCACAGGCGACGGCCAAGACCGGACGTCCCAAGGCTTCCACACGGCCTTTCACTTCATCGAGTTTGTCTACCCGTCGGGCGGCCAACACGAGTTGCGCCCCCTCCCGGGCAAACTCCTCGGCCATAGCCGCGCCCAGGCCCGAAGATGCCCCGGTGATAAAAACAACCTGATCCTGAAAACGAGTTCCCATTGGATATCCTATTGCTCTACGAGCCAGATGTTCCGGTACTGCACGTGATTGTGGTGGGCCTGCAGGCGGATGTTGCCCGGCTCTTTGGGGTGGGGCTTAATGCGATCTTTATAGGAGTTGGTGGGCAGAAAGGGAATCTCTTCGTCACTGTGAATGAGTTTCCCGTTGTGATTGACGGTCATCCGGGCCAGGGCGGTTTGCTTTCCCTGGGCGTCAAACTGGGGTGCCGTGAAATCGATGTCATAGGTCTGCCACTCGTTGGGGGGCCGACACATATTCACCTTGGGCGCGGAGACCTTGTAAAAGGCTCCGCATTCCCGGAAGTACCCCGGAAGGCCAAAGGAATCAAGGACCTGGACTTCATATTCATCCTGCAGAAAGACACCGCTGTTTCCCCGGCTCTGACCACGGGCCTCGGGCAAATAGGGCAGGCGGAATTCCACGTGCATATGGACGCTCTTGAACTTGCCTTTGGAGACGATCTCATCCGCTTTGGGGTCGATTGGCATGAGGTGACCATCTACCACACCCCAGCCCGCTTTGTCGCCCTTGTCCCACGCATCCATGGAGCTGCCATCAAAAAGAATCACCGCATTCTCGGGGGCCTTGAGGCCCATGGTGGGCGATTCTTTCACTACCCGATGCATGACGAAGGTCGCGGACTTCGCGGGATCATCTTCGACCTTACCGCCCGTGAAACTTTCTGCCGTTACGGTGCCATAGTACTTTCCACTCTTGAAGGTGAGTTGGCCGTCTTTGGGCTTGAGCTCAAGCACGGCATACGGCTCACTCCGGTGGTCCAGGGCCGGAAGCAGATTGAGCTGGTAGGTATCCTTACCGAGGGCAATAATCTGCGCACCCACGAAAGGATCTTTTTCTTCCTGCGCCGACCATTTTCCTTCCCAGTTTCCCATGAAGGGCCCCGTGGAGGCGGGAAATTGGGTGGCCAGAATGGTATCGAGATTGAAGGGTGCCTCGGCTGCAAAAACGCCGCCACACACCAGAACCCATGCAACGAAATGTATTCCGTATCGCTTCAACATCTACCCATTCCTTCCACCGGTGGCGAGACGACGCCGTTCCATACCGTCCAAGGTTACTACCGTAATCAAAGTCGTTTTATGAGCGCCGCAGTAAAGGCCTTCGTTCCCGCTTTACCACCCAAATCCCGGGTAAGCTCTTCCGGGTTGCTCTCTTCGAGCAGGGCATTATAGGCATCACGAAGATTACGGGCACGGTCGGTTTCACCCAGGTGCCGCAACATCATCACACCGCTCATGATGAGGGCCAACGGATTGGCCAGATCTTGCCCGGCAATATCGGGTGCGCTGCCATGGACCGCCTCAAAGACGGCCACTTCGTCGCCATAATTGGCACCGGGCACCACACCCAGTCCGCCAACCAGACCAGCGCAGAGGTCGCTGATAATATCACCGAAAAGATTTTCCAGCAGAAGCACATCAAATCGGCTCGGGTCACGGACCATCTGCATGCAGGCGTTGTCGATAATCAACTCTTCGTATTCAATTTCCGGCGCGATTTCTTCGTGAATGCGGCGTACGCAGTCGAGAAAAAGCCCGTCAGACTTCTTCATAATATTGGCTTTGTGGAAAACGGTGACCTTCTTACGTCCCCGCTCCTGGCAGTACTTGAAGGCACACCGGGCGATACGTTCACTGGCTTTTCGGGTCACTACCTTCAGGCTGGTCACGACCCCTTCGGAAATTTCATTCTCCAGGCCAGAGTAAAGCCCTTCGGTATTTTCGCGAAAGATAACGATATCGACATTGTCGTAGCGGGTCTTTATTCCATTGAGACTCCGCACCGGTCGAATGGCGCAATACAGGTTGGCCCGCTTACGCATGAGCACGTTTACGCTCTTGAATCCCTTGCCTATGGGTGTCGTAACGGGACCCTTCAAGGCCACCTTGTGGAGCTCGATTTGCTCGATGGTGTGCGACGGGAGGGTCTTGCCATATTTCTCGATGGCACCCGCACCCGCAGGCAGATCAATCCATTCAATCTCGACGCCGGTGGCTTCGAGAACCCGTTGGGTCGCTTCGGTCACTTCGGGACCGATTCCGTCCCCTTTGATCATACAAACTGTGTGGGCCATACGGATTTCTCCTCTGTTGTGTTGGTCTCGTGTGTGGGTTCTGGGAGAACGCAGACAGCACGAGACCCCTCGCCCGGTGCGCGATCTGCGCCCGGGCAACCATGAATACTCAGCCCGACACCGTATGATATCACGGGAAGAATGGCGTTTGCATGGACCATATGCAAGGCGACGCCCGCCCGAAAGCATTTCCGTTGGCCGGCCGCTGCCACAAGTATCCCAGAAAAAGACCTATATAAACAGGGCTTCTATCGGTTTTCCGCCATCGGTAATCGGGACCGGACGGTCGCCATCGTAAAGATTTTTGGTGTAGTCCATGCCAGTAGCGGCGAGTATCGTGGCGAAAAAATCGGGCACACTAACGGGATCGGTCACAATTTTCTTGGAGAGCTCGTCGGTTTGACCGTAGGCCCCTTTGTGAGACAAACCACCACCGGCCAGCACGCAACTGAAGGCGGTACCCTGATGGCCCCGCCCGCCCCGGGCATCGAAGGAAGAGGGTCGGCCAAACTCGGAGGTAATGACGATGAGGGTCTTGTCGAGCATCTGGTGGGCTTCCAAATCGGTAATCAAGGTCGCCACGGCCGTGTCCAGCTCCTGGATTAACTTGTGCTGGTTAAGGATGCCCTCAAAGTGCACGTCCCAACCGGCACCATTGAGGAAATTCAGGTTGTGGGAAACCTCGATAAACCGGACGCCCTTCTGCACCAGCCGCCGACTCAACAGGCAGCGCTGGCCAAACTCCCCCCCATAGGCGAGGCGGAGGTCGGCGGGTTCTTCGTCGAGTTGGAAGACCCGATTGAATTCGGGACCACTGAGTTTAAGGCTCTGGGCAATGGCTTCTTCATAATCTGACTCCCGTGAGTCAACGGCGGCATTGCCTTCGCGTAAGACGGACAAGAGGGCTTCGCGGCGGTCCTGCCGGGACTGAGTGATGCCCTCGGGCCGTGACAGACCGGCCGGCCCCTGGCTGGTGTCCGTCAGATAGAGATAACTGTCACGGGCACCCAGAAAGCCGGGTCCACGGGTAATATTGGGATAGCCAATCAACACATAAGGTGGCGCACCCTCGGCCACGGCGCCCAGCTCGTGAGACACCAGGGAGCCCAGGGAAGGATAGGTGGCGGTACCGCTAATGGCGCGCCCCGTGTGCATGCGGTTGGTGGCCGCAGCATGCTCGTCGATCACCTCGTGGTGTACGGTGCGCACCGCTGTCACCCGATCCATGAGGGGCGCGAGGTTCTTGAGATGTTCGCACACCTGGACACCGGCCACGGCCGTGTCGATGGAATCATAATAGCCCCCCGCCACTTTCTTCAGGGGATCACCTTTGGCAATGGGGTCGAAGGTATCGGTTTGCCCCATACCTCCACCAAGCCATATGGATATAACGTGTTCCGCCTTGCCTTTGAGCAGCGGAGCCGGTGTTTCTGCGGCACCGATCCGGGGCAACGTTACCCCGGCAGCCAATGCGGCGCTGGCGGCAAGATATTCGCGTCGGGTCATCCCCTTGGGCATCGTGTTCCGATTCATGGCACTATTCCTATCGTTACGCGGGCGGCCCATCAGGACGCCCAGACGAATTCACGGTGGTTGACGAGGCTCCACACCAGGTCTTCATAGCGTTCACGCCACTCCGGGCGCAATCGCCGATCCGGTGGAGGCCCCATGCGAACACGTTGCTCTACTTCCAACTGAATGGAATTGGCATCTGCCTGAAGATGGTTAAACCAGGTTACGAGGGGAAGGGGCGGCAGCACTTCCGGTGCAACGATTTCCTCAGCCGTCAGTAGACGTTCGGCGAATCCCCCTTCGAGCATTCCTGAGAAGGACGCCCGTTCGTCTTCGCCCGGCTTACGGCTCAAAAAGCGCATAAACAGAGTGTCCACCAGCGATTCCGGTGTCGAAGCATCGACGGCGAGCTGCGCAAGCGTGCTCCCGTCAGACGCCCGGGTCAAGGTCATCGACAGGGTGCCATTGGCGAGAATTCCCGGCTGCAAGACATTGGGCTCGGTTTCCCGGTGGGTGATGGGCTTTTGGCGGGAACCCGTCCAGCCGAAGGCTTCCAACACATCGGACACCATCTGGGCGCGGGGCAGGGTCAGGCTGGGGCGATCGCGCTCATTGGCCAGGCTGGCAAACATCCACGCCCGGTCGGGCTTGCCCAGACTGAGTCGATTGCTGATGGGACGACGACCATCGTGGACAAAGGTCAATTCTTCCACCTCCATCGTCGACCCGGTGGTAGTATAAAGGGAATCTACAACCTGTTCGGCGGTCAGGCGTCGTGGCTCAGGGGCATTGAAGAAGCGGGCATCCGCACGAGCGACCAGGTTCTTTCCTGTGCCCTGCCGCTGGTAAGCGTCGGACGTCAGAATCAGGCGGGTCACATGGCGCAGGTCATAATCATGACGTACGAATTCATGGGCCAGCCATTCGAGCATTTCGGGGTGACTCGGACCATGGCCTTCCCAGTCGTAGACCGGCTCCACGATGCCTGCACCCATAAGGCGCTTCCAGAGGCGATTCACGATCACCTGGGCAAAACGCTGGTTCTGGGGTACCGTCATGAAAGCCGCCAGACGTTCGCGGCTATCCTCCGGCTTTTCCATCAAGGCCGCTATTTCATCGACGTCTGCGACACCGCTAAGCTCGCCAAAGGGCCAGATCGGCTCAACCACTTCGCCGGGTTTCAGGGTAACCCTAATCAGCGGCTTACGATCCATATTGGCAAAAAATTCTGCGGGCACGCTACTGGATGCCGGGGCGCTCACCCCTTTTCGTTCGAGCATGGCCGCCAGCGAGAAAAGGTCACGCTGGCTTGAGCTGTGGTAGGGTGCATCGTGGCACCGGGCGCATTGCATCTCTACGCCCATAAAGGCAGAGGCCAGGATGTGACCCTTGGCCGCCATGGGCGCATCGTTTTCCGCCGCCATGGCAAATCCAGCACTCCCCCCTTCGTATCGATTTCCCCGCATCATGATCAAGTCGGTCACCATGCGATCCAGCGACTTGTTGTCGCGCAGGGAATCGTAGAGAAACCAGCGAAAGGGTCCGGTACTGTTGAGCGAGGCGTTGATGATGGTGGGGTTCTCTGCCAGCACATCCATCCAATAGCCCATCCAGTGGTCCGCCGAACGCTCATCGGCCAATACCCGGTCGATCCAGGTAAAGCGCTTGTAGGGGTCGGTGTCCTGGAGAAATTCGGCAAGGGCGTCACGGCTGGGCGGAACACCCACCACATCGAGAAACAGTCGGCGCAAGAAGGATGCATCGTCGACGATGGGCGCAAGCGCTAAGGCCGCCTCTTCATGGGGCTGGGCAGGCCATTCAGCACCACCCGTTATCCAGGCCTCCAGGGCAGCGATCGATTCCGCGGGCAGGCCCGTCCCCTTGGGCGGCATACGCACTTCTTCGTCTTCACTACGAATACGGGCCATTAGTTCACTGGTTGCGCTGTCGCCGGGGACGACCGCGGGCATTTCCGAATCACCGGCCCTCAACAGAGCCTCGCGGCTGTTGAGCTTGAGGCCGCCCTTCTCTTTTTCCCCATGGCAGCGAAAACACTCATCTTGCAATATGGGCAACACGCCGGTATAGAACTGTTGGGCACGCTCCCGGCCCTCTCCCGTAGAGGCGGCCCGGGCGGTTTCAATTTTCTGGATTAGAAAGGCATCTATGGGGTGGGCCGTTTCGGCGCTGGCACCCGTGGGCGGGGTCGGTGCCGGGTGTTCTGTGGCCC
>CAXBPH010000109.1:0-20767 GCA_963977445.1 uncultured bacterium
CCAGGCCAACGACACCGATCCCATTGACCGGAGTGCTCCGGAAGACACCCTCTTCATGAAAGCCTGTGAAGATTTGCCCGATCACATCGTGTTGCTGGATGTGCCCGATGTGGATTCCATCGATATGGTTAATTGGGACGTGGCGGAAAACATTCAGGCCGTGTGTGACGTTCTTGTGGCGGTGCTGACGGGTGAAAAGTATCAGGACGACCAGGTCATCGCCTATTTTCGACAGGCGGCGGAATCGGGCCGGGTCATACTGCCACTCATGAACAAGGCCAACGCTGCCCAGGATTTTGAAGTGGCCCGCCAGCAGCTGGACGATTTTTGCGAGGCCGTGGGTCTGGAAGAGCGGATTTACTTTGCCGTGCCCCATGATTACACGTTGATGGAGACCTGCGACCACCGTATTGCGTCTATAAGCGGCACGGCCGACCTCCGACCTTACCTGGAGCAGCTCGATGTCGTGGAGACCAAAGAGCGGGTGTATCGTGACACCCTGACCCATTTTACCGAGCATACGGTGGAATTTGTGGCACGGATGGACCGGTTTTCCACCAGCCTCGCGGGCGTCAGCGAACTTTTTAAACACCGCGCGCAGGCCGTGGCCGCTACCTACGATCCCGAGCCAGACGCCAAGGTGGGGAAGCTGCTCCACAGCTACATCAAAGCCCGTCGCGGTGTGTTGAGTCGCACCATGGGCAATGTGGGGTCGGCGGTATTCGACCGGGTGGTGCCGGTGGGCCAGGCGGTCGGGCGTATGGTGCGAAGCCGACTTTCCCTGACGAGCGAGCCCAAGATACCGACGGCCGAAGATGTGCGCGCGCACCACGTGCGCGAACTGGAAATACGTACCTGTGATTTTATTCGGGACTGCGTCGAAGTGGCGCACAATCTCGATGAACCGGCCCGGGCCATGATTGCCCACCGCTTTGAGTCCCTCGATGTGAGCGCCACGGTGAAGGCCGTGAATGAGGCCACGCTGGTTGACAACAATATCTCTGAGGCCTTTCGGGCCCACGCCGAAAAGACCCTGGACGAGTGGTGGAACGGTAACAAGATGCGTCGGGTTTTTCTGGTGCAACTTGATGCCATGCTGATGCTGGCACCGACGGCGGTGGCCGTGCCCCTGGCCGTTTATGCCGGCGGTGTGGGCGTGCCCGAAGTGGTCGCGGCGACCAGCCCCCTTGCAGGCGAATTTTTTGCCCGGGTTCTCGAGCATCAATTTTCCGAAAAATGGGTAGACCTCATGGCCCCGTGGCACCGCGAGCAACAGGCCCGTTTTGAGCAGGCCCTGGTGGCCCACGTGCTCGCGACGGCACTCAGCCCGCTGGCGGAAGCGGCGGACGTGCTGGGTGGTGAGATGGCGGATACCCTTCGAAGGATTCATGAGAAGTGTCTGAAAGTATCATAAATGTTATGGAGCACCTGGAGGCCCTGGCGACCTATAATGGTCCCTGGAAGGCCCTCCGTGAAGAAGCGCCCCGGCTGCAGGAGCGCGTAACCGAATTACGTGCCCGTGAGACGCGCCTCGATGATGTGTTGGTGGTGGCCCTGGTGGGCGGCTCCGGCGTGGGAAAATCCACGTTGTTGAATGCTATCGCCGGGGACCAGATCGCCCTGACCTCGGCCATGCGCCCCTGCACCACCAAGCCCCGGGCTTATCATCCCCCGGGAACGGAACTGCCCTTTCACGAGTGGGAGGGCGTGCCCCGATCGGCCCTGGAGCACCTCGTGCTCATTGATACGCCCGATTCCGACAGCATTGCCCATATTCATCGTGAGCGGACCATCGACGTGCTGAAGCAATGTGATTTGATCGTATTGTGTGCCAGCACGGAAAAGTATCTCGATGAGGCGACCTGGTCGTTGCTCCGTCCACTCCGTGGTCAGCGTGCCATGATTTGCGTGGAGACCAAGGCCGGTCCCCATCCATCGGTAAAAGAACACTGGCTGGAACGTCTCAAGGATCAGGGCTTCGAAGTGGGGCCCTATTTCCGGGTAAACGCGTTGCGCACCCTGGATAGGAAGATGGCGGGCACACCCGCTGGGGATGACGAATACGATGGCCCGGCCTTTGACGAATTTCTCCGTGAAGAACTGACGCGGGAGCGTATCGCGCGCATCAAGCGATCCAACGTGGCGGGCCTCCTCCAGAAGGCGACTGGCCAACTGGAAAGCATCGCCGCCGAAATTCGCCCTTCGCTGAAGACCCTGGAAACCCGCATCACGGAAGCCGACAAGGCCCTGGCACAGGAGACGCTCACGCTGGTGAGTGATCACCTCTTTGCGGAGCCCCACCTGTGGACCTACGCCGTGGGGCGGGAAACGAGCATTCGATCCAAAGGCTTTGTGGGGCTGTGTTATCGCATGGTCGACGGCCTGCGGAATCTGCCCATGCGGCTGCCCGGCTTGCTGACCTGGAAGGGGCTCAAGAACAGCGATGGCCGGAAGGCCGCCGAAATGCTGACCACCGACGATTTGGTCCAGGCTGGCGCAACGATGGCACCCGTGCGGGTGTTGGAATTCTACCGTGCCCAACAGAGTGAGCTCGCCCTGGCCTTTGTGCGCGGGGGTATTGATGCCCTGGATAGCCCGGCGGGCGAAGCGGCCTTTCAGAAAGAATTGGATACCCGGCTGGTGTCCGTCATTAAAGGGCCGGCGCGGGAACGGGTTCAACAAGGTGCCCGACGTCTGAGCCGGTGGTTGACGACGGTGGTGCTCGACGCGCCGCCCGTGGCCTTCCTCGTTTACACCGCTTACCTCGTGGTGACGAACTACCTGCATGCCCGCTTTCTCGATATTGGCTTTCTCGTCCACTCGGCGGCTGTTTTGTCCATCATAACCGCCGTGGAACTCGTGGGTTTGTCCTTCGCCATTCGGAGTGTGGCCTGGATGGCGCGCCAGGGAAGTCTGCAGGATCTTCGCGTGGCTTTTCTCGCTCCTCGCCTCGCCTTTCAGCAAGAAAAAGTGGCCCTGTCCGACGTGAAGGAAAATCTGGAACGCATCGAAGCGGTAAAGGCCATGGTGCTGTAGGTCGAGCCCGGCTGGCGATGTTACGGCGTCCTATTGTGTGGAACCGGGACCCTATCCCCCGCTTTAAACGCACCCCGACACCAAAGCGATCGGTGAGGGTGCCACCCTTACACGGAGGAGCGAAGCGGGGGAGTTTAAGGGTGTTGGGCCACCCCGTTTGCCCGGCATCCCTGCTATCGTGGTCGGAACTGATGCGCCATCCTTTGCGAATTGATGTCAGGGAAGGGCTGCTGTCCAGTCAGTTGGCCACCACCAAAATAATCAGGCCGAGGAGCACGATGACCAGGAGCAGGGCGACGATGAGGAGGGCGGCCTTGCTGCCGGTGATTTCCGGTACGCTGCCTGCATGGCTGGAAGAGCGCATGGCTTTCACCTGTTCCGGCGTGGGGCCATCGCGGTGGCGCGCCTCGGTCTGGACGGTTCGGTTCAGGGTAATCATGGCGTCACTGACTTCGATCTTGAGTTTGATCGCTTCCTGATGCTGGTGATGCAGGGCGAGCTCATCGAGCAGATCGAGGGCTTCGTTGGTTTCGCCAATTTCGAGGAGGCACCGTGCCCGGGGAAACATGATGTTGGGGGAATTGGGAAAGGCCTGATCCAATTCATCCAACAGGGCGAGGGCTTCATCAAAACGCCCTTGCTGATAGAGCATGTTGGCCTGGCCGAATTTATTATGCGCTGTGTGTCTTTCCATAGGAACCCCTGTGTAGCAAGACTCCCCTTGATAATACTTCAGTTCTCCACAGGGCGCAACTTACGGTTGTGGCAGGGCAATTGCATTAAAAGGCCGGTAGACTTCGTTTCCCATTTGCTGAACAGTCTGGACGGCGGGGTGCCACCATCGGGTTGACATCGAAAAATCGGAAGCCCGTCAAACGGACCTTGTGTGCGTGCATGCTTTAATGCTATTTCTCTCACGGTTGTGGCCGAATCAGGCCACGCCGCTTGCCAGATTTGAGAAGACCCACCCATAGCCGAGCAGGAGCATGATGGCGGCGAAAATTATGGAGAATCCCGTGGTCAATACCGATTGCAGTATGAGGAAGAGAATTAAATCACCTATGGGCAGTGAATAATGCCGTCGCAGTACAACGGGTATGGCGAGCCAGCCGAGGACCGGGACCAGGAGCAGGAGACTGATGGTAAAGGCGTATTGCATGACATCGAAAATGTTATCGACGACGGTTTCGTAACGGTGATGACGCATGAGCCCGAGGAGCACATACATGGCCACCGCGTTGGCGGCGAAACTTGTTGCCAGGAAGATAACCAGCACCTGACCGAAGGACAGGGTGTCGCCATCGGTGCGTAGTGAAATGCCCGTCGAGGGCCCCGCACCGGGTGCATAGTAAATGAAGGCACCTGTGGCGATGAGAAAAGTCAGGATCAGGGCGGTGGCACCGATGCCATAGAGAAGGACCCGGGCGGAACCCCGTTGGGCAGGCAGGGGCGTCTGGTTGTCCGGGTTCTGCATCAGCATGGCGATGAGGCGGTGGTCGTCGTGGGTGAGATTGCGAGCGCCACTGGCGGAGATAAGGGGGGCCTCGACCCGGTCTTCGCCGGCAAAGCGATTGAGAATCAGTTCGGCACGTTCGTCTTGAAAACGCTCGATGAGTTGCTCGCACAGGGCGATGGATTCCTGAGCACGGCCCAGCTGCTCCAGACACAGTGCGGCTGAATACATGATATGCTTCTGGCGCGGAAACTCTCGATTGAGCCGTTGCAGAATGTGCAGTGCGGCGTCATACTGACCACGTACGTAGAGAGTGTCGGCTTGCCGGAAGTGTTGCTTAGCTTCCGAGGTGTCCAATGCGGTGTCCGTCTCTTCCCCAAGTCCCGATTGTAAGGCGTATTCTAGCGCGGTTGCTGTGGCTAACCCAAGAAATTTGGACGGCTATGGGAAAAAAAGAACCGGCAAGGCCCTTCAGTCCTCGGGCACGGGGCCAAAACCACCGCCACCGGGCGTCTCGATGATGACCCAATCTCCCGTCTCTATCTCCAATTGACAATGGCCGGGAAGGGGCGCTTTTTTACCGCCGTGGATGTGCCAGTTTTGTCCAGGGAGGCCGGGCTGACCCCCCTGGACCCCGTAGGCCTGGGTGAAGCGTCGTTCCATGAGGCACGAGAGGGTCAGGGGTTGGCGAAATTCAAAGGCCCGATGAAGGCCTTCCCCGCCATGGGTGGTGCCCTTGCCGCCGGAGCCCTGCCGAAGTGCGAAGGCCCGCAAGATGACGGGATAGCGTCGTTCCAGGACTTCCGGGTCGGTAATGCGGGTGTTGGTCATGTGACTGTGGACACCCGATGCGCCGGGGAAATCCGGACCGGCTCCCGTCCCACCGCCCATGGTTTCATAGTAGCCGAAGGTCGCGTCGCCGAAGCTCAGGTTGTTCATCGTGCCTTGGCTCCCGGCGAGGTTGCCGAGGGCCCCATAGAGGGCTTCGCAAATGCGCTGTGACGTTTCCACGTTGCCGCCCACGACGGCGGCGGGCGGCCTGGGTGCCAGGAGAGAACCCGGCGGAATGATGACGATAATGGGATCCAGGCAGCCGCTGTTCAGCGGTATGGGCTTGCCCACGAGGGTCCGGAACACATAGAGCACCGCCGAGAGTACCACAGCACTTGGTGCATTCAGGTTGCCCTCGAGTTGCGCTGCCGTGCCCGCAAAGTCCACCGTTGCCCGTCGATCCGCAATGGTGATGGTGCAGCAAATGGGCGCGCCACTGTCCAGGCGTTCTTCCGCGTGGTAGGTGCCATCGGGAAGGCCGGCGATGCAATCGCCCATGGTGTCGGCGGCGTTTTGACGCACGTGGTGCATATAGGCCTGAACCACGGCGACCGAATAGTTAACACACAGTTCCAGCAAGAGCGAGACGCCGAGCACATTGGCGGCTATCTGGGCGCGAAAATCGCTCATACGCTCCTCGATATTTCGGGCAGGCCACTCTCCCTGCTGCAGGGCCGCACGCAATGGCCCTTCCCGGAAGGTGCCGCCACTGACGAGGAGAAAATTGTGGAATCGAAGACCCTCCTCATCGATGCTGCGCGAGAAGGGAGGCATAGAGCCCGGTACGATGCCGCCAATGTCGGCGTGGTGACCGCGATTGGCGACGAAGAAGATGCATTCTCCGGTTTCTGAAAAGACCGGCGTGACCACCGTCATATCGGGCAGATGGGAGCCGCCATGGAAGGGGTCGTTGGTGAGATACACATCACCGGGTTGGAGGGTGTCGCCTCGATCCCGCACGATGGCTTTCACGCTCTCGCCCATGGCACCCAGGTGCACGGGGATGTGGGGGGCATTGGCCACGAGGGCACCGTCGGGACCGAAGAGGGCGCAGGAAAAATCCAATCGTTCCTTGATGTTCGCCGAGTGGCTGACCCGTTCTAGGCACTGGCCCATTTGTTCGGCCACTGACATGAACAAATTGTTGAAGACTTCCAGCAAGACGGGGTTCGCCTCGGTGGCCACCCGCTCCCGTGTGACGGTGTGCTGGTGGGAAAGAATCAGATTGTGGTATTGGTCCATGCGCGCGGTCCAGCCGGGATCGACGACGATGGTGGAGCCTTCTTCCACGATGAAGGCCGGGCCGGTGAGTTGGTGGCCCGGCTGCAGGGCGCTTCTCGGGTAGACGGGCGTTTCCAGGGGGCACCGCTTTCGTTCCCCATTCGGCTGGATACTGTCAAAATGGACAACAACCTGCCCGGTGCGCAGGGTTTCCAGGGGTGCCGTTGCCCTGTTCATGCGCTCCGATGATGGGGCGAGATCATCGGTGGCCGAAGACCCTTCTGCCATGATGCGGAGGTTAACCACCTCAATGGGCTTCTCGGCCATGGTGAAGCCGTAGCGTTGTTGGTGGCGGGCCGCAAAGGCTTCGCTCAGATCGGTGTCCGGGTCCCAGTCGACTTCGATGCACCCTTCTACGCCTTCGTATCGCAATTCCACGTGGCGAGCAATTTGAATGGACGTTGCCCCGTCCTGTTCGAGTACGGCCTGGCAGGCCTGGGTCAATCGCGCAAAGCCCGATTCGATCTGATTGCGGAGCGCCGGTTCCCATCGTGCCAGTATGGGCGCGGACTCCCCATGGGTCAGTCGGGCGAGTCCCATGCCGTAGGCGCTCAAGACGCCCGCCCAGGGATGGAGCACAATGTCCTGAATGCCCAGTGCCTCGGCGATGGCGCAGGCGTGTTGGGCACCGGCACCACCAAAGCAGCACAAGGCATATTCCTGGACGTCATAGCCGCGCGCCACGCTGACGACTTTGATAGGTTTCACCATGCGCTCGTTGGCGATGCGGATGAAACCGGCGGCGGCTTCTTCCACCGCCACGGTCCGGCCCAGCGCCTTGCTCATTGCGTCGCTGAGTGCCTGGAGGCGCTGAAAGGCGGCCTCGGTATCGAGGCCCTCGTCGGCCCGGGGGCCAAAGCATCGGGGGAAATAGGCGGGCTGGATACGGCCCAATACGAGGTTGGCGTCGGTCACCGTTGCGGGGCCGCCCTTGCCATAGCAGGCCGGACCCGGTTGGGCACCGGCACTCTCCGGGCCGACCATACAGCGATGTCCGTCGAAGGTCAGAATGGAACCACCACCAGCGGCGACCGTCTCAATCCACAACATGGGGGCTTTTATGCGAATCCCGGCAACGTTTTTTTCGTAGACAAAATCGCTGCCATCGTCGACACGACTCACATCGGTGGAGGTGCCCCCCATATCGAAGCCAATAACCTTTGGAAAACCTGCTTCCCGGCAGACGGCGGCACACGCCACCACACCCCCCGCGGGCCCCGACAATATGGCGTCTTTGCCGGAGAATCGTTGGGCATCCGCGAGGCCGCCGTTGGATTGCATGAAATGGAGGCGGGTCTGGCTACCCAGTGCCGCCCGGGCCCGTGCCACATAGTCGCGAATTACTGGCGTGAGATAGGCATCCGCCACCGTCGTATCGCCCCGTCCCACGACTTTAATCTCGTTGGCGACTTCGTGACTCAGGCTTATCTGGGAAAAGCCCGCCTCTCGGGCCAGTTCACCCAGCCGAAGTTCATGACGGGCATCGACATAGCTATTGAGTAAAACCACGGCCAGACTGTCGATGCCCTGGGTGCGAAGGGCCTCAAGAGATTTTCGGGCCGCCGTTTCATCCATCGCCCGATCAATGGTGCTATCACTGAGGATGCGCTCCCGGATTTCTATGGTTTCGAGGGCCAGGTACTCGGGCAGTTCGATTTTCACGGCGAAGAGGTCGGGTCGGTCCTGGTACCCGATGCGGAGCAGGTCGCGGAAGCCCTCGGTCACCAGGAGAGCGACGGGTGCTCCTTGTCGTTCCAGCAGGGCGTTGGTGGCGAGGGTGGTGCCCATGCGGACTTCATGAATCTGGTCGGGCGGTATGGCGCTTCCAGAGGGCACGCCGAGGAGGGTCCGGATGGCATGGAGCGGTGCGTCGTCGTAGTGATCCGGGTTTACGCTGAGGAGTTTGCGGAGATGGAGCCGCCCCGCCGGGTCACGGGCCACGATATCGGTGAAGGTGCCGCCCCGATCAATCCAGAAATCCCAGCCGGGTCGGGATAGGGTAGTGGACACGGTGAAAAGCTCCTGCAAGTGACAATCAGCGGTAAATGGAAGCACAAGTATAACAAGTCAGGCCGCACGGGATCGTTGTTGCGCGGCTCACGGACGTCACAGCGCTGGGGAGCCCGTGAGACAAAAATGCGATAGGTACAGGTAGCAACGGCTTCGTTTGTTCCGACCACCAGGCTGATATGGGGGAAGGTTCTGCTTTGTCCTGGAAAACCACACTTTTGGGCGTCGCAGAATTCATAGGGTAATCGGTTGACACGTATGTCCCGTTGGAGTATTATTAGAAGCAGCTAGATCGATTGAAATCAACCGGTTAGCGAATATCCTGGTGTGTCGCTCGCACGGTTTAGCGCGCGAAACGGATGTAGTTCTGCCATTGGTGTGACAGGCTATCCCCATTTATAAAACAGACTGATCGCGGCCGCGTGGGGTGCAGGCAGGGATGCCGTGCGACGCGGTTCCCGCCATTAGCGATCCCCTTTTTGGTAGCCCTCGGCCACCAAACGAGGTCGTTGGTGTTCGGACTCGAATTTAGACAGGTATATGCGCATGGATGGAACGCAAACGTACTTACGGCAGTTGGGTTTGACGGAGCAGCCCTTTGCTCCGACAGCAGACCCAGTCTATTTCTATGCCACACGAGGCCACAAAGAGTGCCTTTTTCGCCTCTGGAATGCGGTAGACGCAAGCCATGGTATCGCGGTCGTTCTTGGCAACTACGGCACCGGAAAGACCACCCTCCTCCGCAAACTCATGACCGGCATGGCGGCCGACCCCGAGCGGTATTTGACGGCGGTCATTGGTTCGCCCATTCCTTCGTGGACCAGTTTTGCCCTCCTCGAAAGCATTGTGGCCCAGTTTGGGTTGCGTCCCCACGAACAATCTTTCGTGGCCTACATGGAAGCGCTCAATCAACATCTGCTCGACAATCGTGGTCGAATTTGCACCCTGATTATTGACGATGCACAGAATCTGAATAAGCGTGGACAGCTTGAATTGCTCCGCCTCGTTCAAAACCTCGAAACCCAGCAGCAGAAACTACTTAACCTGGTTTTCTTTGCCCAGTTGGAGTGGATTCAGGTATTGCAGGCGGCCCCCAATTTTGAACAGCGTATCAACCTGACCTGCACCTTAGAATCTATCCAATTTGACGAAGCCCAGCAATTTATTGAGTTCCGACTTCGTCAGGCGGGCGCCCAGCCGGGTACCGGGCCGGTCTTCGATGAAGGGGCCCTCCGTGCGATCCATGCTTATGCCGAAGGCAGCCCCCGGGTCATGGTTACCTTGTGCCGAAATTCGCTCTTAATGGCCGCTCAGCTAAAGACGCGGCAGATAACACACGATATAGTTGTACATACGATCGAAAAGACCACCCTTCCGGACCCCGAAAAACGCGCGCGGGTTGCGGCGGCGGTGAGTAGCGCTGTCCGACCACCAGCACCCGTCGTGCCTGCGGTGGGCGGTGGTAATCGCGAACGTAATTTGCGGGAACAACAGACTCGGGATCAGCGTGCAGCTGATTTACTGTTGCGGTCCGCTCGAATCCGACAGGGTCAGGAATTGGGCTGAACATGTCACCAAATGCGGAAAAGGATCAAGACAGCCACCCGGAAGAGGGCGATCTCCACTTGGAGCAGCCGTTGGATTCCATCGAAGGCAACCTTATGGCCGAAATGCCCACGGACGATCGCTTTGAAAGCGGCGTACCCGAAGGGCAACGCGCCAATTCCCTGGATTTTATTCAGATGACGGGTCTTACCCGTGCACCGCTCCGCAATGCCTCTGCCGAATCGATTTCTGAGACCGAGGTTAACGACGATGATCTGAACCCGACGGCGCCGTTGAGTTTTTATGAAAAGGGTGTCACCGATGTGGATGATGGTGACGGCGGTGACCGCGACGGGCTTTCCGATATGGCCCTGGACGCGAGTCTGATTCCAGAGCGTGGTTCAGACACCCTTCGGAGTGTCCGTGCGTCGTCATCGATAGACGCGTTTCGCGATATTGTGGCGGGACTCGAAGCGGGCACAGAGAAATTCGAACCGCCGGTACCGTCCTACCCCGAGCCCGAACTTAATGACGTGGTGGAAGCGGTGCCGGAGAGTTTTGGGGAAGAGCGCTCCGCCTCGTCTGATTTACTGGCCATGTTGGATGCCCTGGACGCCGCCGCGAAACACGCTGATTCGACAGACGGTCTTCCTGAAGCGCAGGCCTATGATATGCCCGAGCAGCTAGATGATGAGGACTTGCCTGCCCTTGCAGCACCCATAGATGAACCCGCTCCGGTGGATAGTGAGGCAATGGTAGATGATTGGGACACCCTCTTTGAATCGGTAACACCCGGTGAGTCGTCGGTAAGTCCTGTTGCCCCAGCGCCTGCTCGCGCGCCCAGTGCCAGTGGTGCCTTGGCGGAAGCGGAGCAGTTGATGCAATCCCTGGGCCGTGTCAGCAACGACAAGGGTCCCTCCGAAACACCCAAACCGACACCAGTGCCGGTTCCGAGTCTCTTGCCCACCTATTCCAACACCGTGGCGACGGTGGCCGAGCTCGACGGAGAGCTGGCCTACGACTACAGCGCGGCCCCGACACGTCGGCGCTCCAAGCGCCACTCCCGAGCCGTCCGTCGTGGTCGAAGGGCGCTCAAGATTATTGTAGCGCTGGTGGTGATTCTGGGCGGGCTTGGCACACTCATGATGAAAATTGTTTTGCCTGCGTGGGAAAAGGCCGAAGGCCTGGAGTCCAAGGCAAGCCGATTCATGAATGAAGGCAAGTACGTGGAAGCATCCGACGCCTACAAGGCCCTCTCCAGGAAACTGGTCGGGGACCCCACCGGCCAGGCCGACGCTCAGTTTAAGGCGGCTTATGTCTTGACCTTGGGTGAGCCCCGCACCGGCAACGAACGGGACAAGCGGTATCGGTCTGCACTTGAGCAGTTCCAAGCCTTTGTTGATAGCAATCCCCAGCACCCGAAACGTACGCGCGCCCTGACAATTATGGGACGCTTGTACTATGAGTTACACGATTACGACGAAGCCATCGACTTGCTCCGCGATCAGGTTGAGCCCCGCCAAGATCCGCAGGCTGCCCTGACGATGTTGCGCTATCTGGCCCGGTCTTACAACATGAAGTCGGACTATGAAGCGGCGGAAAGTGCCTATCTGCGTGCCGTTGGTGTGGAAGGAAGTTATGGCGTTGACCAGGATTATTCCAGCCTGGGCGAAATGTTCAAAGCGCGCGCGGACCTTGCTGTAAACAGTGAGGCTGACAAAGAGCTGTTCATCGAAAAGGCAAAAAACTACTGGCAACTTGCGATGCAAGTTCCCGGTATAGACCCGGCGCGGAAAGTGGCCTTGCGGGAGAGTCTGAACTGGCTTGATAGCGCGGGCCAGGTTCCTGCCGACCCAGCGGCCACCGAAGGTATAACGGATTTGGCGGTAGAGACACTGCCGATGGAAACGCCTGACGTTGTTGCAGAGCCCACCCTGCCCGAGCCGGAGAACCTTCCCACGGAAGGCACGCAGGAAGAGAATCCGAATGCAGAATTGAACGCGGTGCTGGACGTATCGAATGCGTCCATGCTGAGCGGGGAAACGGCCCAGGATTCTTCTGCGCCCCCGGTTGAAAACGAATAGTCCAGCGAACAGAGCGAAAAGATTTGGCGTTGAGCCAACGTAAATAAACCAGGTGGAGTGGAAACTATGCCATCCCAGATTAGAGTATTCATTCGTGCGTGCCTCGTGGCGACCTTCGCCATCTGCTCCGCATCGTTATATGCCGAAGAAGACATGTCGGGCGAGGCGCTGAAGCCGGGCGATTTGGTCTTTGTGAATGTGCACCGTCAGCCCGAGCTTTCCACCACGACCCAGCTGGATAGTCAGGGCAATGTGGAAATGCCCTATATCGGCAATGTTTCCCTGAAGGGATTGAATCTGGGCGACGCCGGTGCGCGGGTATCGATGGGGCTGAAGAGCGTGCTCAAGAATCCCCGGGTTACCGTCACTCGCAGCGTCGAGGGTATGGGGGCGCTTCCCGGCGGCTTCATGCGCACCCAATCGATGCAGACCCAGGTCGTGCCGCTGAACAATTCGGATGCAGGCACCTTGGAAAAAGCCTTGTCCGGTATGTCCACGGCTGGCGGTAGTGTCAGCTATGATCCGAATACGAACAGTCTGATCCTGACGGATGAGCCACCCGTCCTGCAGAATATGTTGTCAGTAATTCGCGAGCTGGACCAGATGGAATCCCAGATAACGCAGGTGCTCATCGAGGCCAAGATTGTAGAAGTGGAAACGGCCGCCGCCAAAGAATTGGGTGTGCGCTGGTTTGCCCAGGGCGACCACGTGGGTACGGGCTATACGCCGCCCCCGCGGCAGGATGCCTTGTTGAATTCTATCCGTCAATCGGTGGGGCCGAGTTACAACGAGTCCCTTGATTCCGGCGCCCGCGGCGGCGGTATCAGTCGGCGTTTCGTTGACAATACCCGGTTTGATCGTCGATTGCAGGTCCCGGTCCAATTGGCCGCGCCCGGCCAGATGTTCCTGGGTTACATGAACAGTGGCATCGATCTGGGCGTTATGCTGGATGCCCTCGTGGCCGACGACAAGGCCGAATTGCTGGCCTCCCCCTATGTGGGGACTATCAATCACAAGGCGGCCACCATCCGTATGACCGAGGAATTTCCGTATTCCGAAGTTGGCTCGGCCGGATTATCTACGGTGGTAAATGTAAACTTTCTGGATATTGGTATCGTCCTCGAGGTCGTGCCGCATGTGCGCCGCGATCCCTCCGGAGAACGGTATGTATTGGTAGAGCTCGCACCGGAAGTCTCCACGGCAGTTGGCGTGTCCAATGGTGTGCCCGTGCGGGCCGTGCGGAGCAGCAATAGTCAGCGAATTGTACGCGATGGCCAATCCCTTGTTATCGGCGGCATTGTCATGGCCGACAACCATACGGTGATTCAGAAGCTTCCCGGACTCGGTAATCTTCCCATCTTTGGCAATCTCTTCAAGCATAAAGAACAGAGCCGCAGCAGTCGCGAATTGATGATCTTTGTTACGCCCACGATTCACGACCGGCCAGAAGATATTCGATGGGAACGTAGCCTCGAAATGGACGGATTTGGTCACAACGATGCCTTTCTTGCTGCGCTCGAATCCCGTGCAGAAGTACGGAAGGACTAGCCTATGTCCAGCATTGATGCACCCGTTCTAGAAGAGACCACGCGGGAAAACCAGGACAACCAGTTTCGTTTTTTGTGGAATGTGGTGTCGGAGCGTTGGATCCTCCTGGTGATCGGTACCCTGTTGGGGGCCATCTCTTTTGGGGGCATCACGTGGCTGAACCAGACGACCACGCCCACCCGTTACAACAGTCTCGGCACGTTGGTCATCTCCCAAGGTCGCACGGCATTCGTCCAATCTCTCAATACAACGGCGAGTGCGTCCCTGTATGAAATGACGGCCGAAAAGCTCGTCAATGGCACCCGGGCTACCTTGCTCGCAGAAGAAGTTGCCAAGGCACTTATACAAAAAGATATTGCCACCGGCGGTAAATACAGTAGTGTGGCCACCCCGGAAGAATTTCGCGCCCAGGTGAACCGTATCGAAAGCAGAATCAACATGGTGGCCCTGGATCCCCAGAATATAGAGATCCGAGTCCAGGGGTGTGAAACGGCACACGAAGCCACCGATATTGCCGAATATGCGACACGGGCCTTCCTTAAGCTGAACCAGCAGGTTCATTTTGAATTGGCCAGCCAGAACCACAATGACGCCCTGGCGATGATCAAGCTACTTCGCGATGACCTTACCGAGGCCGAAAAGGCCCGCTTGGCGTTCTTGTCTAAGCACGGCTTTCGGGCATACCAGGATATTGATGATCTGATGACCAGCAAGGAAAATACCTTGCGGGAAATCGAATCCACCAAAGAAATCACTCAGCAGAATCTCGCCAAGCTGGATGCGGAACTCGCTCAAGCTCGGGAGCAGTTCTCCGATTCACTGGATCAGCCCAGCGATACGATGATCAAGGGGCTGCTCACTGATCTGGACAAGCTTACACAAGAGCAGTTCACCCTGAGCGCCGTTTATCAGCCGGGCTGGCCGCGCCTTCTCGAGTTGGAAGAAGAGATTGCCGAAACGACGGGCCTTATTCGCAGGGCGGAAGGACAGCTTAGTTCCGGTGCTTTGGGTGGCAGTGATATCTGGACGCGGCGCAACGAAATTTACCGCCAGCAGAAAGAATATCACCAGCAGTTGGCGAGTCTCGAAGCGCGGGAAGAATCTATAAAAAAACAACAGGAAGAATTGCTTCCACGGGTGCCCGAGCTGGCCAATATCAAGTTGGATGCGGAGCGGCTCAAACGGGAAGTGGACGCCATCGAAGACCGGTTGAATCAGGCTTCGAATCGCGAAATGGAGATTCGTGCTGCCATCGAGCGTGGACTAGGGTCCGTCGAGCGCAAAGATTCCATTGCGGCCGCTATCCCTATTTCATCCCAGAGTGGTAAAGAGAAATGGGTGAATTTTGCCATTGGCGCGATCATCGGATTTGTAGTTACCTTCGGGTTTGCTATGGTCACCGAATATAACGATACCTCTATTCGCAGTATCGAAGACGTAAACGAGTACATTGGCCTCGAAGTGATCGGTACCATACCCCGGATGCGCTTTGGTCGACCACGGGGTGGTCGACGACGAAGGGCGACTTACGTGAGCACGGTGGACGAGGAGCAGATTGACTCCTGTATCGTGACGCAGCATGATCCCAAGTCTCCTATTTCAGAAGCCTATCGTACCTTACGTACGAACTATCAATTCGCGACCATTAAGCAAAAGCCCAAAACGGTCATGGTGACCAGTGCGGTGCCCGGCGAAGGCAAGACGACGACGGCCGTGAATCTGGCCGTGACGATGGCTGATCGCGGAATGCGCGTGCTAATTGTCGATACCGACTTGCGGCGCCCTAATGTGCACCGCGTGTTGCGTATGGAACGTGGTCCGGGCCTCGCAGACGTATTGCGGGAAGGTCTGGATCCCAAGAGTGTAATTCGGCCCACCCGCATTGAAAACCTCTGGATTATTTCCAGTGGGCGGGTTCCGCCGAATCCATCCGAATTAATCGGCTCAGACCACATGGCCGAGTTAATGGGCCAGTTGGGCGATGAGTTTGACCTGGTTATCTGCGATGCGCCTTCTGTACTCGTTGTGACGGACCCGGTTCTTCTTGCCACCCATGTGGATACCTGCATGATGGTGGTCTCCACCAACAACGCACGTCGCGAAACCGTCATCCGCGCGAAAAAACTGCTGACGACCGCTCAGGTCTCGGTGGCTGGTGTCGTGGTGAATGGTCTGGAAACTACCCGACGCCACTACTACTACTATTATTACTACTACGATGACGGCTCTTCGGGACGCCGCAAGTGGTATCACTTCTAGAATCCCGCCAGGAGTTCTCACGGTCCCGACGTAGCGGGTAAGGGAAGCACATGTCATTCTTCCGCTCAGAACGCGGTATCGGTCGTGGTGAAGTTGCCGAGAGCCAGCTGGAAGTCCCTATCTTCGCGGTCTTCATGCTTGTTTGCAGCATGATACTGGTTGCGCAGCACCTCCTTTTGGAAAACGATAGCCTTACCGCCGCGCTTTCCATCAGTATGGTCGTGTTCGGGGGCACCGTAGTGCGCGTTGAGTTCGGCCTGTTTGTGTTGCTTATCGCCATGTTGCTGTCGCCAGAGATCGAACTACGTGCCGGGGTTAACGGGGACCGCAGTCTGAACATCCGCTACGATGATATCCTGATCATCGTTATTTTTCTCGGCGTCATGGTCAAACTCGTATTCGAGGGGCGTTTGATGCTCTGGCAGCCCAGCCCCATCAACGCTGGCATCGTGGCCTACTATGCGGTCTGTATCTTTGCCACCTTGCTGGCCTACGAGCGCAGTCTGCCTGCCTGGGACAAGCGGACCGCTTTCTTTGTCATGTTGAAGATGCTGGAGTTCTACCTGATATTCTTCATGGTGGCCCACTCCGTTCGCACGTCGAAAGATATTCGAACGCCTCTGGCACTATTTTTTGTCGTCATGTTGATTGTGAGCGCCTACGGCATTTACTCCATTGGAACGACGCCACGGGTGAGTGCGCCCTTTGAAAAAGGGGGTACGGAGCCCAATACCCTGGGCGGCTATCTCGTAATTTGCCTCTGTGTGGCCCTCGGGTTGTGTCTCCAGGCCCGACGCTATCGAATAAAACTGATCTATCTCGCCATCGTAGTTCTGGGCACAATCCCCCTGCTCTATACGCTGTCGCGGGCGTCCTATATCGCGATCATCGTGGGATTTACCGTCATTGGAGTCATGAGTCGAAAATACCTCGTGCTGGTTGCGCTAGCGGCCATCCTGTTGAGTTCGACGCTCATTATGCCCACGGAAGTCATTGAACGTGTCGCCTTCACCGTTCAGGAAGAGGGTGGGCGTGATCTGACGGTCGGTGGACGAGAGCTTGGTGTTAAGGTGGATAAGTCGACCTACGAGCGGGTACACGTCTGGCGAAAAGTGGGATTTATTCTCAGCCTGGGACCCCAATTCTTTTTGTTCGGTGGTGGCGTTTCCTGGGAGTCGGTGCTCGACAGTCAATACGCCCGTGTGCTGCTGGAAACCGGTACCGTTGGGCTTCTTGCCTTTGTATTTCTGCTGTATCAGCTACTGAGAACCACCCGCCAGGCCTATCGGTGGACAGATGACTGGATGGGCCGGGGCATCGCGTTGGGCATGTTTGGGGCCACAGCGGCCCTCGTGGTTCACTCCTTTGGAACGATTTCATTCCTGATCGTTCGCATCATGGAGCCCTACTGGTTTCTTATTGCCCTGACCGTAACGATTCGCAATGAAGCTATCTTCAGGCATCTGCAACGCCACCGCGCCCAACAGCGTATACGGCAACCGAAAATTGTAGAACCCGCCGTTGAAGAACTTCCTCTCGAAGCCGGTGTGGGCGCTGCCAGCCAATAGGGGGCTACTGCCAACCTTAGTGGCCGCGCACGCCTTCGAGACGGGGCACCGCGTAGGTGCCCATGCGTATCTGGTCAAACATGCTCTTCTCGGTAGCAAATTCCTGTGCCCGTTCCAGACTGATTTGCTTCTGATTGAACAAATTGAAGAGGTAGTGTTCAAAGAGGAAGGAGTGGGAAACAGACTGCTGCATCCCAATTCGTATGTGATCCGTGCTGCCTTCCATGATGCCGTCGGCCACGGCCTTTACATCATTGAGCATCATTTCCAGGGCAGGAATGCGGCCACCACCAATTTTTGGAACCAGGCGCTGGCAAATGACGCATTGCAGGCAATCACGTAACTGCAATTTGACGAGGTCCCGTTCTATCGGGTCGAAGAAACTGAGCACCCGGTTAACCACCTCCGCCGCCGTGTTGGCGTGGAGGGTGCTGATGACCAAGTGACCCGTGGCGGCCGCATTGATGGCGGAGCGAATTGTATCGGGGTCACGCATTTCACCAATGAGGATGACATCGGGATCGTGACGCAGGGCACCGGTCACGGCGTGAAAGAACGATTTCACATCCATACCGAGATTCCGCTGCGAAATGATGGACTTCTTGTTTGAGTGAACGAACTCGATTGGATTTTCGATGGTCAGAATATGGCTGGAGCGGGTGGTGTTGATCCAGTCAATCAACGCGGCCACCGTGGTGGTCTTTCCGCTCCCTGTCATGCCCGTAACGAGCAACAGACCCCGGTGTAACTCCGCCAGCTTTACCATGGTGTCCGTGGGTACGTGGAGCTCTTCAAAGCTCGGCACCGTTTCCGGAAGATAGCGAAAGGTACAGTGGGGCGCGCCTGATTTTATGAAGGCCGAGACTCTGGAATAGCCCAGGCCCGCCTGGTGATAATTGAAACTCGTCTGCTTGTCCGCGATGAATTCGTTCCAGGCATCATCGAGGGAGATTTCCTTAATCAGGGAGAGAATCTGCACCGCTGAAAGGGGACCCATAATATCGGCTGGTCGGGTTTCCCCATCGATTCGAAACACGGGGCGCACCCCGGGCGAAAGGTGCACATCACTGGCGCGGTATTGGATCATGGCCTTAAACAACAGCTCAGCGCTGATGTGATCGAGGCGATATTTACCCCCTTCCGCGCGCCAGACTTCGGGAATGGGCATGGCCTTCGCAAAGGTGTCGAAGGCCTCCATTGCGGCATGGGCGGTGTCGGGGGAGGTGGGCGCAAAGGTGTAAAACACGCAACCTTCTTCCACATGGCTGGTGCCGTGGGGCGAGAGGGTCGCAATCGATGCGTCGAGAGCGTCTCGCTCGGGCCATGTCTCGGGCACGCGAATCAAGAAATGATCAAAGGGGCCTTCGAATTCGGAGCGCTCGGCTTCCAGATGGAGGTCCTCGTTCCAGGCAGTAATGCGCCGGGGAACCCCTTCCGTTCGGAGAAGATGTTTCTCCAGAAGTCCTATAACACCACGAAACGATTGTTGGGCACCGGTACCCATAAGAAAAACAGCCACGACAATACCTCTCTCCAGAGATTGACCAGTCTGTAATGTAAAAACTCTTCGCCATGGTACGCCATCCTTGTGTACTATGCAAACCCGTTTTTCTTGCACCCCAAAAGGGGACTGCCGTATAATTTAGCCATCGGTAATCTGGACATCGCACTTCCCTGGTGCGTCTCTTCTTCGTCCAGATCGGATAATGATGCAGCCCGCGATCGCATGTGCATCGAGTCCCAGGAATTATTTCATTGCCCCCGGTATGTGATTGCGCGTCAACCAGCTAGAGGTGCCCTATGGCCAGTAGTATAGAAGTAACCAGTCCCTTTTCAGAATCCGTGGTATGCAGCGTGGATGCCCTTTCTGCAGAAGGCGTAGATGCCGTCGTGGACCAGGCCCGTGCGGCCTATGCGGAATGGCGGACATCTCCACTCATCGTGCGCAAGGCCCTCTGCGAAGGGGTTGTGGCCTGGTTTCAAAAAAATTCCGATAAGATTGCAGCGGATATCACCCGGCAGATGGGTAAGCCCCTGGGCCAGGCGAAAGGGGAAATCGGGGGCCTCGCAGAGCGAGCAAACTACATGATTGCCATCGCCGATGAGACCCTTGCCGACGATGTGTTGCCGGAAAAAGAAGGGTTCACCCGCTACATCCGCCACGAGCCTTTGGGTGTGGTCCTGGATATCGCCGCGTGGAACTATCCCTTGCTTATCGCCGTCAATGTGGTGGTGCCGGCCGTACTCGCGGGTAACGCGGTTATCGTGAAGCATTCCAGCAAAACGCCCTTGTGCGCCACCGCTTTCGAAGAAGCCTTCCGCGCGGCCGGTGCGCCTGACTTTCTTGTTCAGGCGGTTGCCGCAGATCACGAAGTGACCGAACTCCTGATTAAACACGAAGGTGTGGATCACGTCTCCTTCACGGGTTCCGTTTCCGGTGGACGTCAGGTCAATCAGAGCGCCGCAGACCGTTTTGTAGAAGTGGGCCTCGAATTGGGTGGCAAAGATCCCGCCTATGTGTGCGCCGATGCCGATTTTGACTGGGCCGTGGCCAATTGCGTTGATGGAGCCTTCTACAACGCGGGTCAGTCCTGTTGCGCCGTAGAGCGCGTCTATGTCGAAGCGCCCATCTACGACAAATTTGTCGAAGCCTACGCCGCAAAGGCCCGTGAGTATGTCGTGGGCGATCCCATGAATACGGCCACGACCCTGGGCCCCCTGGCCTCCAAGGGAGCCATCGCCTTTTTGCAGCAGCAGGTTGCGGATGCCGTAGCGGCCGGCGCACGACTGGTGGTATCGCCCGACGAGTTTTTGACGCCTAAGACCGGCTATTTCCTCGCGCCCGCCGTGGTCGCCGACGCGCCCCAGGATTGCTCCCTCATGCAGGAAGAAAGTTTTGGTCCAGTGATTGGGATCACCAAGGTTTCCGGCGACGAAGAAGCCATCAAGTTCATGAACGACAGTCCCTATGGCCTGACGGCGTCCATCTGGACCAGCGACACCGAGCGGGCTATTCGTATTGGTGAGCAAATCGAAACGGGCACCTTTTTCATGAACCGCTGCGATTGCCTGGACCCGGCGTTGCCCTGGTGCGGCGTGAAAGACACGGGCCGTGGCGCGACCTTGTCGACCTATGGCCTGCTGGGCTTTAC
>CAXBPH010000110.1:0-20670 GCA_963977445.1 uncultured bacterium
GAATTTTAATCGAAACACAAGAAATCCTTCCATAGGGAGAGCGACTCCAGCCGGGAAGAAGGGCCCATTCCGTCTACGCGGTCAGTCCCTTGCCCGGCCCGTTCGCTCAATCATTGAACCAGGGGGCCATAGTAGCAGGTTCCCGGGGCGCGGCTCATGTTACAATAATGGAAACGTGGCCTATTTACAGGGCTTACCCCAGTGAAACGACAAAGCAGGTAGTATTCATGTCCACCCAGACGATTCCCGCTTCGGTGCAGCAAAAAGAAGAACAGCTCAAGTCCCTCCTCGCGGACTATGGTGCCTTGGCCATCGCCTATTCGGGCGGCGTGGACTCGGCCTATCTCTCGGCCATCGCCCATGAAATGCTTGGGTACAATGCGCGGATGATTCTTGCGGATTCACCGAGTATTCCCCGGGCCGAAGTGCATGATGCCTGCGCGTTGGCCAAATCGCGGGGATGGAATCTCCGGGTTGTGTCCACGACCGAATTTGAGAACGAGGACTTCCTGAAAAACGACGGCACGCGGTGTTATTACTGCAAGACGGAACTTTTCACCCAGATGGATGCCTTTGCGAAGTCAGAAGGCATCTCCGTGTTGGCTTATGGCGAGATCACCGAAGACCAGCTGGATCCGACCCGATTGGGTGCCAAAGCGGCCCGGGAACATGCCGTAGTCGCGCCTTTAGCGTTGGTGGGCCTCGAAAAGGAAGAAATACGTCGTCTGAGCCGGGTCCGCGAGTTGCCGACCTGGAACAAGGCCTCTTTTGCGTGCCTTTCTTCACGTTTTCCGACAGGGACGCGGGTGGTTCCGGAGGAAGTGAAAAAAGTGGAGGCGGCGGAAGAGGTGTTGAAGGCCCTGGGCTTTCACCAGTACCGTGCCCGTCATCACGGTTCCGTTTGTCGCGTTGAGATTGACCCCGAAGACATTCCGAAACTACTCGACCCCGCATTACGGCAGGCGGTGGTGGCTGGGATTACAGAAGCGGGTTATCGCTATGTCACGCTGGATCTGGCGGGCTACCGGACGGGCAGTACGGCGGACTTGCCACCGGCATAGACGCTCCAAAACCTGGTGAATCCGCCTTGTACCAAGCGAAAAAGTCCAAACTCCTTGAAATAAAAAGCCCACCCGAGCGGGTGGGCTTTTCTATTCGAAGGAAAATTATCGAGACGTGTTACTCGGCGGATGCGATGCCGATAACGCCTTGGGCAATGCGAGAACCCGCGTCACCCGTAGGCTGAGTCTTCATGTCATCGGTGCCGGCGTGAAGGATCATGCCGCGACCAATGATGTTGTTATCGCCATCAAAGGCAATGCCCTTGTCCAGGCGCTTGTAGGTGGCATTGCCCTCTTTGTCGGCGACGACGTTACCCAGATCGCCCACATGGCGCATGTCGGCGTCGGGTCCGGCGTGATCCATGCCGTGGGGGTTAAAGTGACCGCCCGTTGCTTTGCCATCGGCTCCGGAAATATCTCCATACTGGTGAATGTGGAATCCGTGGGTGGATTCGGGCGTCAAACCCGAAATCATACCCTCGATCATGATTCCATCGTCGGTCTTGGTGAAGGTGATGGTGCCCGAGGTGCTGCTGCCTTCGGTGGGTGTCAACACGCAAATGGCCTTGGAAGCACTTTCGCCGTGGCTGTGGGCTTCTTTGCCGTTTGCCACCATGGCCAGACCGGCCAATCCCAATACGACCACTGCCATCGATATGATACGACTCGTCTTGCTCATTGTTAAACTCCTTACCGTTGTTATTCTGAGTGAGGTTACGCTTCGACAGGACCCGCGCCAGACGGGACGGAACGGGTGCGTGAAATCGGCATACCGGCGAGGTACACGGTCAATCACATTGAACACTGCCGCTCGGATGGCCAGCAACGGGGTACCGCAGGGTATTCGTTACTACCATCGGGTCCTGATTGACAGAACAGGGTTTACTGTACAAGGCAATCGCCCCGTGAAACAAGTCTGACCCAGGTCGCATTGGGTGCCGTTACCCATTGAACATTCGTCACGAATTCCTTGTGCAGGGTGCATCGGAAAATCGGATTCCATCCCCCAGATTACATTGGGTACCGTTACCTAACGAAACAGAATCAGGGTCGTTGCTTCATACCACGCGGCGAGATAGAGAAAGACACCAGCCATGGTCACCGTGCCCAGCAACACAACGAAGGCCTGGGGCAGTCGCTTGAGGGCATTTTCCATGATCGGAATACCCTTCGCCTTATCCCCCATATACCAAATCTTAACCGGAGCCCACAGAAAATCGAAGACGGCAATGGCCCAGGTCAGCATCCCAAATGCGGCGAGCACATAGGGTGGTAGTTCGAGGGCCAGGGTCAGGGCGTGGTAGGTCATTCCCGAGGCGGTACCCGACCACACGGGGGCCATGGCAAACCCAACAACGACAAAGCTGGCCAGGGTCTTAAGCACCCCGATGCCAAGAATCGCCAGGGAGGGTATGGCACCAAGCATGAGTGTCTGCACCACAAAATTATTTCGAAAGGTGGCATGGGCCGCGCGGGGAATGTTTCCTGACTTATAGGCGTCGCCCACATACTGAAGGCCGCCTTCGGTAAACTCGTGAGACGCGAATTCTGTAAAGAGGTAGTTCATCTCCACGTCTTGCATGCCGAGGGCCATGGCACCAAAGAAGCCCGCAAAAAGCCCGAGATAGAGTCCCCAGAGCAAACGGCGGTTCTTTTCGATTTCCTGGAGGGCTACGTTAAGAAAACCCAGATTCCACCGAGTGAGGTAGCGAAACAGGGTCATGAAACAAACGGTGGCCCCAATCGCGACCAGGAGCAGGCTGAACCAGACGCCCCAGGCGATATCGGAGCGGGTCATGGGTTTGCCACCATAAACGACGGGATGAATGGCTTCCTCTTCCGGCTCGGGAATCAGGGTAGCGATTTTTTCTACGCCCTGAAGGTGTACACTCCCCTGCTCGCCCGACAGCGTGCTGTCCAGCTCCTGCCGAATCGTGGGATCGGCAGGCATGACGAAGGTCTTCACAAATCCCGACACGTGGGGATGGAGCCGGCCGACGACGGTATAGGTGTTCCCGCCAATTTCCAGTGGCCGATCAGAAACCAACGGTGCGGCAAGTAGCTCCCGTTTTCCAGCGACGGGCAATCGTCCCGATGCCAGCACGGGGGCGAAGACGGAGGCGTCCTTGTCGAACATGACGATCCGGGCTTTCGGCAACAGGGATTCGTCGAGCATGTCGGTTGAGGACATGGCCACCACGGGGGACTCTTCTTTGAGGCGCTCGGGAGATTTCTTTTCCAGGTCAATCATGCGGAGCAAATCGTTCTGGACCAATTGGGCCAGATTGCTATCTCCCACACTTTGCTCGGCCGTAAGTTCCCAACTCCAAACGGGGATAGCGTCCGGGTCGTCTATCTGGTAGTCCACGGTTCGGATGGCATCGTGCCAGGGCATGCTCTTGAGCCAGCGAGCTTCCAGGCCATCCAACACAAAGAGCATGAGAATTCCCACAGCGATTAGCGCAACACCCAGTGATGCGCTGCGTCCCAAGCGAACTTGTACGGACTCCACTACGGGTGCCAACGGCGTATCTTCACTCAATTTACCCCTGCCCTTCCGGTATGGAGAGGTCAGCAACAATTGTGTGAAACAACTCCGTGTAATAGGCTTCAACATTGGGTCCAAACCAACTCATGAGCCCCGTTTCGTAATTCATCGGCTCATCCCAGTAATACTTATCGGGAGAAAAATAACCGCAATAGGTTGAACAAAAGCTCAGGGTCCACAGATCGAGCCCTTGGGATTCCGCCCACTGTTTCCACTCCACGCTGGTCTCCCCAGAGAAATCGAAGGGCATACCGATGAAGAACAGGTCCCCCACGCGGACGCCGTGAATCCAGCCTTCCCGCTTGAGGCCGACAAAACGGGCCAGGAAGGGAGAAACGCGCCATTCCGCATAGTCCTCAATGGGGCGCATTTGAAAGTTGGGCATCCCCACGGGAACGCCGACCGCCGCGATATCGACGGCATCTCGGAATTCCAGATTGTCATCATTGTCGAGAATGAGTTGTCCCAGGGCCTGGCCCATGGCAGCGATTCGATCGGCGACGTCCCCTCCTTCGGGGGCGCGGGGCCCCATCGAACCAACGGCCCCACCAAGATACTGGGCGTCGTTGCCTGTCTCGCCTTCGAGGTGGCGCACCAGCTCGCCGGGATACTCGGCGCTGAACTCCATCATGCCGCTACCATAGGTCGTAGGATGGGCTGAATAACTGGCGATGTAGCAGCTGTCTCCATCGTCTTGTCGCACCAGGAGAAAGCTCAATTCGGGATCAACCGGTGCCCCGTCTCGCATACGATTGCGGATGTATTGGGGGGCGTCCACACTGCCCGACGCGAGTGATGCCGGTTCAAGGGATGACACCGCTTCCACGATGGCCTCGGTGAACCCCGCGACGAGAAAATCGACGAGGGCGGGGTCAAATTCACCACCGGACGCCGACGAGGCGAGACCGGGCATGAAGCCGCCTGGGCCGCAGTGGGTGTGGCTGGCATTGAAGAGAATCTGGCTGGGTGTGAGTCCTGCCTGTATGGCGACATTATTGCGGACCGCCTCGGAGAGATTGGGCGGAATAATTAACATGTCCGAGCCGACCAGCACGGCGAGATCCTGACCATCGCTCAAGGCCATGGCACGAACGTAGAGATCATCGTGAACGCCGACGGATTTCTTGCCATTTTTTCGAGCGGAATATCCGCCCATGGGGGTTCCAATGAGGGGGGTAATTATCCGCTTGGCCCACCCGGCCTGGAGGCGACCTGGCTGGGTAGTCAGGCTGTTGCTTGCAGCCCCGGCATGAATGTCTTCGAGGGCGTTGTGATAGTAGGACTGATTGGCGTAATCACTGTCGTCGTAGGTGGGCCAGGGGCCAATAAACAACACAAACAACAGGGCCATCACGATGGGCGTCATGGCGAGGCTGATGAGGATTTTTTTCTTGCGCGACATGTGGGTGCCTCCGGGTAGCCGATAAAAAAAGCGCGTCAGAAGACGCGCTCTCTATAATACGTGATTCACGGCAGACATTAAAAATACGGAATCGGAAAGGTCTATGCGTTGGCCTCGGTTACCGTCAGAATCTGCCCGGAACGCTCCGCGATGTTGACGAGGTGGTCCCCCACACGCTCGAGGTGGGCCAGGGCATCCAGATAGATTACGCCGACTTGCACATCACCGGTGCCCGAGTCCAGCCGAAATACATGCTCGTCGGTCAGACGTTTGACCAATACTTTGAGCTCTTCATGTACTCGCTTGGCCACAACAACACTATCAGCATTACCTTCATCAAGCATGTCATAAATAGGTTCGAATCCGGCGTTCAATTGCACCTGGAAGGCTCGAATCCCTGCCCGGTCTTCATCGCTCAGGACCAGACTGTTTTCCTTGAGTAGACGATGGAGTTCGACCTGCGACTCGGCATGATCACCCAGTCGCTCGGCGTCGTTTACGGCGTGAATCAGCGCGGGAATAAGGGCAGATTCGTCGGTATCCAGGCTCTCGCGAGACAATTCGACCAGATACCCGGTAATTTCATGCTGGAGCTTGTCGATTACATCTTCCCGGGCCAGAATCGAGTCAATGAGGCCGACCTGATTCTCGCACAAGAGCTCGCAGCTCTCGTTCATGGATTTTTGGCCCTTGCGAACCATGAAGACGACTTCTTTGACCGCCTGCTGAAGTGCTATCGCGGGGGCGGTCAGCAACCTTGGCTCCAGATATTGCAAGACCGAATCCCGCTCAGATTCCCGGACTGGAATCAGGAAATTACATACCCGCGCCATAGTCCCGGTAAAAGCCACAAAGAGGACCACGTTGAACACATTGAACACCGTGTGGGCATTGGCGACGTGGCGCAAGAGATTTTCATCTTCCCCGTTGAGCACCTCCCCGGGCGTGAGCCAGTCGATGAATCCGAGAAACAGAGGATGGCCATCCCACAGGGGAATAAACAACAGAATATACATATAGGCCGCGCCAAAGACGTTGAACAAGGTGTGGGCCAGGGCGGCGCGACGGGCATTGCGGCTGGAACCGATGGCCGCGAGGTTGGCCGTGATGGTGGTACCGATGTTATCACCAAGAATCAAGGGGACGGCGGTCTCAAAACCGATGAGTCCCTGACTGGCGAGGGCCAACACGAGTCCCACGGTGGCCGAGCTGGACTGAACCACAACGGTGGTCACGGTACCGATAAGGATACACATGAATGCTCTTCCAAAGGGAATCATGCCGCCGTCTACAGGCGAACAATCAAAGAGCTGGAACCAGGCCTTAAACTCCGGACTGTATTGGAGGGGCTTGAGAATCCCGCCCATGGTTTTCATTCCCAAAAAGAGCAGTCCAAATCCAAGCAACACCTGCCCGAGGAACTTCCAGTTCTGACGCTTGAAAAACATCATAAACAGAAGGCCGATGGCAATGGCCGGATAGGCCAGATCGTCGAGCTTGAATGCAATAATCTGTGCCGTTACCGTGGTGCCGATATTGGCACCGAAAATTACGCCGATGGCCTGTTGAAGGGTCATCAATCCTGCGTTGACAAAACCCACGGTCATCACGGTCGTTGCACTCGACGACTGGACCATGGCGGTCATTAGCGTTCCCGCAAAAACTGCCATCAGGCGATTGCGGGTCATAAACTGGAGGAAACTTTTCAGCCGGCGGTCAGCCATTCGTTGCAGGCCTTCCGACATGAGCTTCATACCGAAAATGAATATGGCCAACCCTCCGAAGAGGATAATTATCATCTCGCGGGAATCGGTCGCCATGGCTTCGAAAGTCACACTTCGAACCCTGAAGCGCGTGTTTGCGGGGAGGTTCGGCCGACTATCAATAACCTCTGCATCGGCGAAGTAACGCTGAATCTTGCTGCCAAGAGTCCACGAAGTTTCCGCGATTCCGCTGGCGTCAGTCAGAACACGGTGGGCCTTTACTTTGGCCCCTTCGCTATTACCGGCCACGCGGAAATTTATTTCTACACCCTCCGCGGGCGTCCCGTCAGGATTGGTCAGCTGAAGACCCATGGGACCGACGCTGCCACCGGTGATACTTTCAAGGTCTTCCCCGATTCGCTGTACGCCCGCAATCACGCGAAATTCTACCTGCCCTGCATCGGGATACTCTGGCAAACTTGCCCGGATAATAACATCACCGGGCAGGTTGCCCGTCCGCACGCGGGCACGGGCGGTGCCGGATGAGTCCGTGGGCGCATCTATGATGGGTGTTTCGGTATCTTCAAACACGGCTCCGGTATCGGGATTTTCGATTTCGAAACGTACTATCTGGTCCACCGCCACTCCCCGGGAACCCGTGCCGCCGAGCATCCCGGGACGAACAGGTCCCTCTACAACGACGCGAAGGGGCTTTTTGATGAGTTCCCCGTAGAGCGCCATCTGATCATCGCCAGCCGCGTGCTTGTCCTGACTTATTTTATCGGGGACGACGGTTTCGGTGCTGTCACAGCCAGAGACAAAGACCACCAACAGGGAGACGATAAGAAGGGTAAAAGCTGTGGGGACGTTTCTGAGGGTGTTGTTTGGAAACATGCAAAGCACCTGAGACTCGTTGAAGTTAGAAAGTGGATATAACGATAGATGGATTGATGAATCCTGGCGAATCGAAAAAGTTCCCATCTGAATAACACTTCCCGGTGGGGAAATGACACTCCACGGGCGAAATGTTAACATCTTGCTAGTCTTTGCATCAATTTTTGCTAGGACGAAACCCCATCGACCGTAGTTGTCCCGGACACGGGACTGGGGTATTATAGAGGGTGACTCAATTTCATAATTCTTTCTTTACCAACAGGTTAGAACGCTCATGCGCCCTGAAGTCGACCTTCGAAGTGATACCCTTACCCTGCCAACATCAGCTATGCGGGCGGCCCTTGCCAACGCCCATGTCGGGGACGATGTCTTCGGCGAGGATCCCACAGTCCGCGCGCTGGAAAGCCTGGCGGCGGAGCGTCTGGGCAAAGAAACGGGACTATTTCTTCCCACGGGAACGATGGCCAATCTGGTGGCTTTCCTCTCCCAGAGCAATCCCGGTGATTCGGTTATCCTGAGTGGAGAATCCCATCCCTACCGTTACGAAGGGGCCAATTTCGCCCGTTTTGGCGGTCTCCTACCCCGCACCCCGGCCAGCATTTACGGAAAAATCGATGTTTCCGGAATTGCCGCCCATCTGATGCAGATTGACGACCCCCACTTCTCTCCCACGACCCTGGTCAGTATTGAAAACACCACCAATCTGGGTGGCGGTGCCTACTACACCGTGGCGGAGGTGGAAGGCATCGGTGCCCTCTGTCGCGATACCGGGTTGCGGCTCCATTGCGACGGTGCACGCCTCTTTAATGCGGCGGTGGCACAGAAGGTGGACGTGGGGTCCCTTGCGGCACCCTGCGACAGTGTCAGCTTCTGCCTGTCGAAAGGCCTGGGCGCGCCCGTAGGGTCCCTCCTGGTGAGCGATGGCGAAACTATCCACCGTGCCCGGCGCATACGGAAGCAACTTGGTGGCGGCATGCGACAGGCGGGTATCCTTGCGGCGGCGGGCATCTATGCGCTGAATCACCACGTAAATGATCTGGCAGAAGACCACCGGCGGGCCCGAAGCTTTCGGGAGCACCTGGAGGGGGTGGGCATCCCATTCCCCTGCCCTACCCCGACCAACATCGTACTCATTTCTTCGCCCGACCCGACAACCCATGTCGCCGCCCTCGCCCAAATGGGGGTAAAGGTGCTGGCGGTAGGGCCGTCGGTCATTCGCGCCGTTTTTCATCGCGATATCGATGACACGGCGCTGAATCATGCAATCGAGTCGTTTACCGCGGTCATGGCTCCGTAGTCATGGACTCGGCCAGCTGGTCTGGCGTCGCGCTTTCCAGCGCCAGGCGAATTTCCAGGGAAAGCACACCGTCTTCGTAGCCAAGCATCGCGCTCAGCTCAGGTATGCGCTTGGCCGACTGTTGTATTTCGGCAAAGTATTGCTCCACGGAGGCTTCGTCTTGCCCACGTATCATGCCCAGGCTCGCATAGATCATAGCGCCCTCGTAAAGGGTCTCGACCAATTCAGGTGGGCGCACCCGCATAAACATGTGCTTCGCCTCGGAGACGGTCGCCTGTTCCATCGTCTGGGTCGTAAGCATGGCGACGTGATAGGGATGCAAAACCGTGTGAAAGTCATTGCCCGCCCAGAAGCCACTGGGCTCGACTATATCTCCCCAGCCCAAAGGCAGGCGGGTGACGCCATCTTCACCCATCACGAAGGGGCCCACGCCTTCGGGGGCGGCGGTACCATCGGTGGGGGCAGGAGGCGGCAACAACATGTTGAAGCCCTCGAGATTGGGCTTTAGAGAAACATCCAACACGGGCATGGGGACCATGCCGTCCAGATCGAATCCTGCCAGTCGGATCGAAAAACGGTCCCCCAATACGCCTGCCATCTCTTGCAGGGCGGACAAGGCGATTTCCTGTTCCGCAGCGGTCAACTGATCCAGGGGACCAAATTGTACGACTGCTTCCTGCAGGGCGTTGCCTGTCAACTGGTCCAGGGTGTCCCACACGCGCGCCAGGGGCACACCAAAGTCGCCGGCGATGACCAGGCCACCGTGCTCTGGCGCACTCATCTCACCACGTGGTTTGGGCAGATTGAGCGCATCAAACTGTGCCCGCCACTCCGGTTTCAATATGGCGTGACTCGAAAATGCGATGGCCGTCGCCGCAAGATCGAGACGGCAGTCGGCCTGCTCGAAGTACGCACCGAGGGGCTCGTCCTGCGAAAATGCGACCCGTCCTTCAAGATCGTCGACACCGTCGAGACCGGCCGTCTCCAGGGTTTCGATGGCGTCGGTTTCGCGCAGGGTCAATGCCCGAACAATAGCATCACGGGATGGGCTGAAGATGAGGGTACGTCCTCGAACGGCGTAGTAGCCGTCCACGTTCTCAAGGCGACGCAGGGCGAGGCCTCCAGCGTGCTCATCTTCGATACCATCCATAAAACGGTGATAGCGTTCGAGGAGGGCGCCGATGCGACTCATTCGTGTAACCACGAGGAGGTCACTGAACGCAACGAAGTCGGTGCCCGACACATAACAGACATCGGACACCAGATTGTTTAAGACCCAATCGGGATAGCCAAAGCTGTTCCCCATCCATGTGGGTATTTGCGCGTAGGCATCAGGGACGAGACCGGTTTCCCAAAGGGCCGAATGGGCCAGTTCCTGGCGGGAATAAAGCAGATCCCGGGCCTGAAAATAATAAGTCTGGTTTCCGGGGATAACCCGCTCAACCGGACAATTGTCTCGGGTCGTCCAGATCAGCCAGAGGGTACCCACCGCCAAGGAAATCAGCGCAACCCAACGAATAAGTCCGCCGGGGCGCCCGGGCCCACTGTAGTTTCCACCCCTTGGAGGTCGATAGCTTCGTATCGCTTCACTCATTCTACTTCCCCTCGCTTCAAGGTATGGTTGGTATATTCCCCGGGCATTCCCGACTCGCCGAGACGTGCGACGCTCATCAGGCCCCGTTGGGGCAGGAGAATCACGCTCTGCCGCGTCTGGCTATTCCAAAGACGACGACGTTCGGTGTCGCCTACGGTCCCATCGGTCAGGGTACGTTTTAACTCTTCGACCCCTACGATGCGCTCACTTCCGAGGGCACTTTCGAGGTATTGGTAGCGCTCCCGCGTTGCTTCATCCGACCCTTCGTGAACGATGTCGACACCAAAGAGGAGCCCTTCTTCCACGTTGCGGAGGGCAATTCCGTCGCCCAGAGAGATGACTGCAGTCATCCAGCCTGATTTTCCCGGCCCGGAAAGGAGGACGCGGCCATTTTCATGTTGCACGGCGTTGCCCAGGTATTCCAGCGCCGCTTCATAGGTCGCAGTTCGCTGCAGGATGTCACGCAAAACAAAATCTATAGGCAGGCCTATTGCGCCCCCATCGGGCTGCCCGTCCAATTCCAGAACCGCCACGGTAACGCCGGCATCGTTCATGCCCACGAACGCACCCATCTGCCAATCGAAACCGGTTTGCAAATAGACGTGGCCCTCCGAGGGCTCTACCGTAGTCAGGACGGACAGGTCCGTCCAGGGCCAGTCGAGATTGAGCCCGATAATCGTTTGGTCGGCCCCCGCACGCTCGCCCACGATCGCGACTACCGTACTCATAGGTGATTGAAACCAGGGGGCGTCATCGCCGGGGTAGACAGACGCCCCAACGCTTTGCAAAAGCCAGAAGGCATCTACTGGCATCGCTACCGCCGCAGCGCCTGCTTCCACTTCGGCCAACACCGTTTCATCAAGGCGCTGTAGCATGGGCCGGGCTTCGGCGGCCAAAGGAAGCATCGCCAACGGGGTGGGGTCAAGCATCGGGGGAAAATAGGGCCAGGCACCACCAACGGGACGGAGATCGCCCTTTCGGACCGCTTCAAGCACAACGGTGTTGTATCGGGCCCGCATGGACGATGCAAATCGAACTGCCCGCTGACGACCCCGCTCCGCCGCGTCGCCGCGCAGGGCAATTTCTTCGCTCTTCGAGGTGGACTCCGTATTCGTCGAATCGGCCGTTGGGGGATTTTCTACCGGCACCCCGCGAAGCATGGCATCCACATTGGCGTAGAGCCAATCGGCCATGTCGGGACCATAGGGATGCCGACTGGCCTCAGGTGTCCCCGATGCAAAACCGGACCGCGGTACGATATTGCCAATGTAGGCATTGGCGGCGGCGACGGTAAATTGATTCTGGTAGCCCAGGGCGGACGCTTGCTTCCGCAGCGCCAATCCAATTTCCACATCGGGCACGGCCGGTAGGAAAACGAGGAGGAGTCCATCGATTTCCAGGGCCTGAAGTACGGTCGTCGAAGGCATGGTGGCATCGGCAATGGTCGAAGGCAACTGGACTTCCCGGTAATAGGATTTCAATCGGGCGTCGCGGAAGGTCATCTTGTTGGCGACTTCCTTGGCACGACCGGCCAGCAGGCGCCCTACCGCTTCAATGGCAGCCCAGCTCTGTTGGCTTTCGGGATTGGCGGTCACCTGTCCCCCACCGGCTCCGAGCAGAAACATGGCCTTGCAGCCGGGATCGGTGAGTTCCTCCATGGCGGTATAGTAGGCACCGGGATAGTCGGCCGAAAATTGATAGCGCTGCGCCGCGGGTACCATGTGTGGCATGGCCGCAAAATTGGTCGCAACGGCAATGGCCTGGCCATCAGCATTGTCTACCCGTATAACCCCGATTTGCTCATCGACGGGGCCACCGGTTTCATTGGCGTTGGCGGAGAGTACCTGTTGACGCGCTGTTCCGTAGCCGACAGTCGCGCGCTGGGAAACCGCCTCGGCTCCCTGCATGGAAACGATGATTTTTTCCGCGATCTCTTCCACAAGAACCGGGTTATATCGACCGTCGCTCCAGCGAAGGGGCAAGCTCTCTTCCATGGAACCCGGACCGTTGCCTGTATGGGTTGCGGTGAGAAAAATATTCTCTTTATTGGCCAGGCCTGCGGCAAGGGCAACAACCCGTTCCCGAAGGCTTTGGGGGATGTGATGTATATCGAGGGTCAGAAGATAAATCTTCGTCGTGCCATCGTCGAGACGAAGACAACGAATCCACAGTGGATCGTGCTCGGCCGTCGCTGGCCGTCCCTGCCGCGCGGGATCACCTGCAAGTGGCGTACCCACGGAAAAGGTCAGGCGTTCCGCATGGGCACCGGCCTCCAGGGCATCGACCGTGGACCCGTTCCCTAAAAGAACGGGAGCCAGGATACAGAGTAGAAGACGCTTTATTAATGGTGTGTTCATAGGAGTTCCTGTGGTCAATTGGAAGGTCCGCAGTCTAGCACGTTTTCGGTGGTTGGATAAACGCCCGAAGCTCCGAAGGGTTCCGCCAGCCCCCCTGTCGATGATATAATAGTCCTTTGGCCCCGACCTGCAATATCAGGTCGATTAGACGTATGGAGATAGTACCAAGTATGCCTAAAGTATTGGTCCCCCTGGCTCAAGGCTGTGAAGAGCTGGAGGCGGTCACGATTATCGATTTGCTGCGACGAGCAACTATTGACGTTGTCTCCGCAGGCCTGAATTCCGAACCGGTACGGGCGAGTCGCCGTGTCCTTCTGGTGCCCGACACCACCCTGGAAGAAGCGGTGGGTATGGACGAGTTCGACATGATAGTGCTGCCTGGTGGCCTCCCGGGTGCTGATAATCTGGCCGACTGCCCATTGTTAATTGAAACATTGCGACGATTCGCCGCTGAGGGCAAGAAAATTGCCGCGATCTGTGCGGCTCCCCGGGTGCTGGCCACTATTGGGCTCCTCGATGGAAAACGGGCCACGGCCTATCCGGGCGCCATAGATTCCGGCAACTACCCGGGTATTTCTTACACGGGAGAGGCCGTTGAAATCGATGGACTTATCACGACGTCGCGTGGCCCGGGTACCGCAATGGATTTTACGCTGGCGTTGATTGAGCAACTTACGGATCGCAAAACGCGGGACACGGTGGAAGCGGGACTGGTCCGTTAGCCGGTCATCGCCTGGCAGACCGGGCTGCGGGATTCTTGCATCGAACTGGTAAAATTGATAGTTTCTAGAGACCGGTTCAGGCCGGGAGCACCTTTGTCCTACCTGGATTGGCCTATACGTCGGGCCGAAATCATTCGGTCGGATTCGGAACCGGTTTGACTGCGACGCCATAAGGATTATGACGTGCCAGACGACTTTCGAGAATATATAGACCCTATTAAACCTTCCGCGCCACTCGATCCCGTTCATCGGGGCAGTGGAATACCTCCCCTTCCGCCAAGTCGTGACGCGATTCGGGGGAAAGTGCAAGGTATACGTCGTGGTCAGGTTCACAAGGAAGGACAGCATCGTCTCGACATCTCTGTCGGGGCCGATGATTCAACGGAACTTATTATCCGCGTACCCAGCGGAGTCTATTCGGGCCTGGAGGGTAAACGCGTTATTATCTACGTGGACGATTGATTTCGATCCACATGAATTCTGGTGTATTGAGTACACGTTACTGACAAGGAACTCCCCATGTTTTTTTCTGGTATAAGCGACGAAGCCGGTCAGCCGATTGCGACGCAAATCAAGGCCCACAAGGAATTGGGTTGGAAGCATCTCGAACTGCGCATGGTCGATGGCAAAAACATCACGCAGTTAGACGACGCCGATTTCGACGCCGTTGTAGCTGCTGTGGAAGAGGCGGAAATGAGTGTTTCCTGTTTTGGTAGCGCCATCGCCAATTGGGCACGCCCCATCACGTGTGACGCCCAGATCGATATTGACGATCTGAAACAGGCCATTCCACGGATGAAACGTATGGGTACCGAGTTTATCCGCGTTATGAGCTATCCCAACGACCCCAAGAACCCGATCGATGAGCCGACCTGGCGCAAGGAAGCCATCGCCCGGATGAAGACCCTGGCCAAGATGGCGGAAGATGGCGGCATCATTCTGGCCCACGAGAACTGCAGTGGTTGGGGCGGCCTTTCGGCGGACAACAGCAACCTCCTGTTGCAAGAAGTAAACAGCCCGGCCCTGAAGGTGGTCTATGACACAGGGAACCCGGTCAGCTACAAACAGGATGCCTGGGATTACTACCAGACAGTCTCCGACCACATCGCCTATGTGCACATTAAAGACGCCAATCTCGTCGACGGCGAAGCGGTCTACTGCTACTGCGGTGATGGACAGGGCTTCGTGAAGGAAACGATCGCCGATATGTTGGCCAAGGGATATACGGGCGGATTCTCCATTGAACCCCACCTGGCCGCCATTATCCATACCGGTGCGACGACGGACAATGCCGATGAACTCTACAACTCCTATACGGAATATGGACGTCGGCTCATGGCCATCGTCGAAGAAGTGAAGGCGGCCAAGTAGCCCCATTCTTCAATCATGCTGAGCTCAGGCCGGGTAGGGAACTCCTATCCGGCCTTTTGCTATGGGCAGGAACAGGGCTTCAGCGAATCGCTTCGATGTCTTTTGCCGTCGGGGGGACCGATGATGGCTGGGCAACGTCACCCTCTGGAGCAGGTGCCTGGAGAACGTCCTGTGCCAAGACGCCGTTGCTGTCCTCTTCGGGTAACAACGGAAGTCCTCTTGATTTCACCGCCGTTCCCAGATCGACGATTTCCGCCGCGTGGGAGGCCTCCAGATTCTCGCGGGCTGCATCAATTGCTGCGCGCAGGAGCGACGTTGATTTTCCACCGGTCGCATCGGACGAGTAGGTTACCTCAGGAGAACGCCCTCCGGATACGTGCACGAAAGAGTCGTGAACTTCCGAAGAGGATTTCGCCCTGACGCGCACGGAGTCCACAGTCCGCGTCTGATACGGTGGCACGACAACGGGGGCCACCGTTTTATTGGTTCCATCCACATACATGACCAAACCCTCCATTGTTTGGTAGCTGACTACTACTTCACCGTCCCTTTTATCGGCAGCCAAGTACGGAAACTTTAGCCTTCCGACAATCGCCACTACAAACCAACAGAAACATCAATAAAACTTGAGGCCATTGACGGTGGTTTGGGTGTGAGACTTTTTCAGGAAGCTGGCAATGGTATCGCCTGTCAATCCCGTGTCTGGCAGGGAAACGGCAGCAATGTAGTCGGGGTCGAGGCCCCGGTGGAATTCACCCTCGTACTGCAGGGCTTCGAAGGGACTCAGGCCTCGGTCATAGTGGAGGGCCACGCCGGGTGTATACCCCATTTCCTGTCGCTTTTTGTGAATCTTTATGGTTGTTTTTGTTGTTTTTGGAAATTTAGTGGCGTCTATATCCGCAAAGCGTTGGCCCACGCTCCGTTGGGTCTCCCCCACCACCGATATTCGCAGACTGCGATTGCGACTTTCCTGGGCCGCCTTTTCGAGCACGCGATTGACAATGCGTTTGCCCAAATCCCGCGCTTCCGCCTGTTCGTGCATCTCAATACCAAAAAGGGCTTTCACCGCCTCATTTAACCCCAATACAGACAAAAAGCCACGAGAATTGCGCAGTGGAAGGACCGCTCCATCGGACCGAGAGGCGGAAAGCAGGGCCAGGGGGCCAACCGTACCACGGTCCATAAGGCCTTCGAGAAAATCGTAACGTTCGGCGAGGGCCACCGCGACGAGGGAGACGCGCTGATCGAGCAGGTCCATGAAGCGGGATTCTTTTCCCGCCGCGTAGGCGATGCGGGGCAGATTGAGGGCCACGCGGTGAAACACGGCATCGAGGGGCTGACATGGCGTGAGCTCCTGGCCAACAACATCCTCTCGGTTAAAGTAAAAACGAATGCCAAATCCGGCTTCTACCAACAGTGCCGCTTTGGCGAGAAAGGCGTCGCTGCCCGGTGACTGGAAGAAATCGGGTCCCAGACAAATAGCCACGGCAGGTGCCACGACGGGCAGCCCTTCACAGGTTGCCAGGACCTCCAGAAACTTCCAGGCCAGTTGCTGGGCGGGATGCTCCAAGGCGCGGTAGGTGCAATCGGGTACGAGGCCCTCGGGCCCGGCGACCTTCTGGTCAGCGAGGTGGGCCGGCACGTTCCAATAGAGACGCAGCTCCGTCCCGGGCCCGTCTCCCCCGTGGGCGAGGGCGCGGTAGGCGAATTCGTAGACCATCATCTGGGCGAACTGCTGGAGCTCCTGGGGAGACAATTCCCGGACGTAGGGGGCAAAATGGTAATTGACGGCATCCCAGTGAATGGGCCCGGCCACACACGCCTGAAAGCCGGCGGTGGCTTTCGCCAATTGGGCGAGGAAGGTAATGGCGTTTCGGGGTGGTGAGGCAAAATCGGGCGCACCGGGCAAGCCCACCCCGTAGGTCGCAACCATCGCAGGCGACAAGGTTACCTGATGAAGCCGGTCGGGCTTGTCGAGGTCGTATAGGTGGATATCGCCTTCCAGATGGGCATCACTCACATGGGGCACGTGTATCTGGGTCAGGGCATATTCTTTTTTGACCGCGCCGGCCAGAACCCGGTCGGTCGCAACGGGATCCCGCCCGGTGGTGGCGTCGGTCAGGCCTTTGATGATTCGCTCACAATCATAGAGGGGCACGCCCAATCGACGGTGTCGGTCGCGGTATTCCCGCAAGTCATGTGCGACCAGACGGGCCGCGACCAATTCACGGACGAGGGAGGTCGTCAGGGTCTCGATTTGGGCCGATTCCAACTGCTGCTCGACTTCGGTGGCCACGACGAGCGCCATGGACTGCTCCAGGCCGGTCTCCCGCACGAGGGCATCGACGATTTTGTCCCGATTCCAGGAGGTCAGCGTATCGTCACTGGTGCGAACGAAAAGGTTTCGGTCGTCGCGGGGTTGCTCCCCATTATCTCTCGCCTCTTCCAACTCCCCCAGCAACAGGCGCATATCGCCCTCGCGCAGGCGGCGAATACGAGCCCGACGGTCCCGATAACGGGCGTAGGCGAAGGCGGTGCGCACGTGGGTCATCTGGATGAGGACCCGTTCCACGGCGTCGTGAATATGGTCCACCGTGGGCACGTGACTGCCGAGCTGTTTGGTCAGATAGATGGTGACGGCCCGGGCAAGGCTTTGGGCGAGGTCCTGGTCGCTACCCCCAATCGAATGGGCAGCCTGAAAGATGGCGTTGGCGATTTTGTTGCGATCGAAGGCCTCTTCCCGCCCATTCCGCTTGAGAACGGTGGAAAAGGGCTCGGGAGCCTGCACAAAAGGCAGGGGCAGGGACATTTGGGCATCGAAAATGCCTTCATTGTCCAGAATATCGTCAGATTGCTTGTCGGAATCGTCGTGGAGCATGCGAAAGAGTCACTTTTTGGGATTCGGGGGCCGGGGAGCGCGGTCAACGCGACCAACGGGGGAGCCGTCAGTCTAGCGAAACAGGGCGGCGCAAGACAAGCCACAGGGGGTTGGGCGCTCCGAAATATGGGCAACACGGGGGTATCGGTTCGGGCCTACTTCGCGTTGGGTGCGCCTTCTGCACTCATGACACTCCCCTGCTTCTCCATATCGTCGAGGACCACCTGGAGGGTATCGTGGACCGCCCGGGCCGCCTCGCTCAACGACGCTTTGTCCATGGGATGTGCTTCATCGGGATCGTCGTGCACGTCGTAAAAACGGCCATCGGCGAAGAGCTTGTATTGGGTCGTTCGGGCGGAGCGCCCCCGCCATTGGTTGATATTGCCCCAGCGGGGGTCGTAGTGACAGTATAGCCAGGGTTTCTCGTCGATGGACTCTCCGCGCAGGAGGGGAAGAATTGACCGTCCGTCGAGTGGGCTTTCGCGGTACTCTTCGATGCCTGCCAGGTCGAGGAGGGTGGGAAAGAAGTCTTCGAATCCGACCAGGCCTTCGTGGAGACCTCCCTGCTTAATCGTTCCGGGCCAATAGGCCATGAGGGGAACGCGGGTACCTGCGTCGGTCATCATCCCCTTACCGCCCGCGATTTTTCGTTCGCCCATCATGGACGTTATCTTGCGATTGGTGCCGTTGTCTCCCGTGAAGAAGATGATGGTATCTTCTGCCAGCCCCAGGGCGGCAACGTGATCGACGACCCGCCCCACTACGCGATCGGTATAGGCCATCATGTCGGCAAAGTGCTTGTTGTCATCCTTGTGGCGGTCCCCCTTCTCCCATTCCGGACTGTCGGGTGTGGGCACGAAGGGGTTGTGTACGAGTGCCATAGGAAAGTAGAGTAGAAAGGGCTTTTCCCGGTTGCGGGTCATGAAGTCACAGGCAAAATCGGCGAACACCGTGGGACCGTAGGTAGCTTCATTTCGGGGCAGGGCAACCCCATTCTGCTCGATGAGGGGATTGGCGTAGCGTTCACCGTCCTTTTTCTCGTAGGTGAGTTGCCAGAGACTGTATTCGTCGAATCCGAAATGGGCGGGCAGAGATTTGTCGTGTCCAAGCTGCCACTTACCCGCGATAGCCGTGGCATAGCCTGCGGACTTGAGGGCTTGGGCGAAGGTCTTCTGGGCGGGATCCAACGTGCCGAATTGGCGATAATTCCGGAAGTTGTATTGCCCCGTCATAATTTTCACCCGCGTGGGCGTGCACAGGGGTTGGCTATAGCCTTGGGTGAAGCGCATGCCTGCGGCAGCGAGGGCATCAAGGCGTGGCGTGGCGTAGGAGGTGCTGCCGTTGACCCCAAGGCATTCATAGCCCATATCATCGGCCATGATGAGGACGATATTGGGTTGACGCGCCGAGACCGACATGGTGATGACGATAGCGAGGAAGAACGCACACGCTCGACTTGGAATTCGGATGGGCATTGGGCTGTCCCTTTTTGGGTGCTGACGGCGTAAGGATGACGTCCTGACGCCCCAAGTAGCATCAGAAAATTCTTGGGGATAGTGTTCCCCATTCCCCCTGAACTTTGCAAAAAGCCGCTGGGTGTAATGAACCGGATTTTGTCGTGGGCTTTCCCCACATAACATTTGGGTGCTACTATGCTTCGGAAATCCACCACACCAGATTCCTCCGGAGGGCTCCCACTATGAAGCACCACCTTATTCCTGTTTTCACGTTTCTCACCCTGACCGTCGTGGTTAAAGAATACCACGGCATAACCGTAACCCACTGAGAAACGAGCATTACTATGGATATATGGTACGCGCTACTGCTGATCGCGGCAGGACTGGTTTCTGGATTCATGAATGTACTCGCCGGTGGGGGCTCCCTGCTGGTGATGCCCATCATGACGCTCTTGCTGGGTATGTCCGGACCCGTCGCCAATGGCACCAACCGCGTTGCCATCCTGGCGCAAAACGTGTCCGCCGTCGCCGGATTTCGGAAGAAGGGTTTCTCTGACATTCGCCTCAGCATCAGCCTGGCCCTCTGCGCCCTGCCCGGTGCCGCCATCGGTGCGTGGTATGGAACGGCCCTGAGAGGGGAACAGTTTAATCGGGTATTGTCCGCCGTGATGATTGCCGTGATGATTCTCATGGCGGTCAAGCACCGACAGTCGAAAAAGAAGAAAAGCACCCCCCCCCCCGATTCGTCAGTCGTCCATCGACCTACCCGAAAGCAGCTCATTGCGGGCCATGTATTAATCGTTGCCGCCGGATTCTATGGGGGATTCATTCAGGCCGGCGTGGGGTTTATCCTGATGGCCATACTGAATCAGGTGATGGGACTCGATCTCGTTCGGGTCAATATGCACAAAGTCTTTATCGTCGCGAGCTACACCGTAGTTGCCCTGGGCTTTTTCGCGTGGGGTGGCCATATCCTCTGGGTGCCGGGCCTCATCCTCGCGGCCGCCATGGCTATCGGCGGATGGGTAGGCTCCCATATGGCAATCAGCAAGGGTGAAGGGCTCATTCGCGTCGTTCTCAATATCGCCCTCAGCATCATGATCATCAAGTTGCTCTTTTAAGAAAAACTCCTGTGGGGTACGTTTATCGCACAACCCACAGGAGTAGAATCTACTACATCTATTTGCCTGTTAACCCTTTTTGCCTTTGCGTAGTATTCAGGACATGGAACGTCCGTATCCTGCCAGCGTCAGCAACGCGAGTCCCATGATGAAGAAGTCCGCGATCTTGGTGCGGAAGTCTTTCGCCGTCAAGTCACAAGCACAACCGGTACCTTCACCTTCACCTTCACCTTCACCTTCACCTTCACCTTCACCTTCACCTTCA
>CAXBPH010000111.1:0-20616 GCA_963977445.1 uncultured bacterium
GTCATCCAGAATGATTTGTTCGGGTGCTGCAGAAACAGCGCCCATGGCATAGAGCAACATACCCATTGACAGCATACGATTCTCTCCTTAATGTCATTTCCCTGCTACCCGTCAACCGGATGGTGCAGACAGGCACCTGGTCAATATACATGAGGGTCACGATGGAGTCGAAATCGAGCCCAAAATAATCGAAAATCGGATTTGGAACGGAATTGAAGCGTAGAGGCCTATTTCGTTACCATGATCTGATCAACTACGTATTTCTCCGTAATATCCAGCAAAGAGGATTTGTAACATGAAAGATCTATCGCGAAGAGATTTTGTAAAAGGTGCGGCCGCCGCGACGGTACTGATTGGTACTTCGAAGACGTCTTGGGCCGGTGCCAATGACCGGATACGCGTCGCGGTCCTGGGTATCAATGGTCGGGGCAAAACTCACTTGAACGAATTCGCCAGCGTGGAAGGGACCGAAGTTACGACTATTTGCGATCCCGACGCCAGTCTTTTCGCTCCCCGGACCAAGGAATTCTTCACGGAAAAGGGCAAAGCGGCACCGAAGACGGAGCAGGACATGCGGCGGGTGCTCGACGACAAAGATATTGACGTTATCTCCATCGCCACGCCGAACCACTGGCACTCTCTTGCCACCATCTGGGCCTGCCAGGCCGGTAAAGACGTCTACGTCGAAAAGCCCATGACCCACAATTGCTTCGAAGGTCGCCAGGTCGTAAAGGCCGCTGAGAAGTACAAGAAAATTGTCCAGCATGGTACCCAGCTTCGCAGTAACCCCGGATTCCAGGAAGGTATCCAGGAACTTAAGAATGGCATCATCGGCGACGTCTACATGGCCCGCGCCGTCTGTTACAAGTGGCGTCCAAGCATTGGCAAGGCCCACCCCGGCAAGCCCCCGGAAGCGTTGGATTGGGATATCTGGCAAGGTCCAGCCCAGGAACGCCCCTTCATGCTGAATGAAGAAGATAAAGGAATGTATGTCCACTACTACTGGCACTGGGTGTGGGATTATGGCAATGGCGACATCGGCAATCAGGGGGTACACCAGCTCGACGCAGCCCGTTGGGGCCTTGGCGTAACGACCCCCTACCGTTGTTCCTCCATGGGCGGAAAACTGCTTTGGGACGACGCGCAGGAAGTTTTTGATTGCTCGTCTTCGTCCTACATGTTCAAGGGCGACGATGGCAAAGATAAAATGATGACGCTGGAAGTGCGCCCGTGGTGTTCGAATGACGAAGGTGGTGGTACCTCCTTCGGCGTGCTCTTCTACGGCTCCGAAGGTTGGATGACCTTCCCGAATTATGAAGGTTACCGTGCCTACCGTGGCGCTAAGGGTGGCGAGTTGGTGAAAGAGCGTTTTGATGGCGCCACCGTCAACCATTTCCAGAACTTCACGGACTGCGTGCGCAGCCGCAAGGCCGAAGACATCAACGCGAAGGCGATTGACGGACACCATTCCTCCGCCCTCTCCCACTACGCGCTTACAGCGGCCCGCGTGAATCGTGTGCTTGAGATCGACACCAAGACCGAATTGGTCAAGGGTGACGACGAAGCGAATGCGATGCTGACACGTAACTATCGCGAAGGTTTCGTGGTACCTGAAACGGTCTAGCGTCGTCCCAGGGCATCCTTTGGAACATAGTTAGAACACATAGCAGTTGTCTGTGGCGTAACGCACACAGGCAACTGCTTTTTTGTGTCAGGGCATTCCAGCCAATGGGGCGATCAATAGAAAAACCCATCTATATCACGATGGAATTTTCCCGCCATTCTGCTACCATGACGGCGACCGTTTTTTTTCGGCTTCCTAGGTACCATTCATTCAGGTTCCAAAGCACCGCAGGAAAACTATGTAATGCTCAAACGCTCCGTATCGGCGCTCACTCTATTTGTAGTCACGCTGATCTCAACTGCCCGCCGAGCCGCCGAACGCCCCAACATTGTGGTGATCATGGCCGATGCCTGGATTACCTTCGATCGGGACGTCGACCGGGCCGAAGGAAACGCGTTGAAACCGGTCCGCGACACCCTCACCCCTTTGTCGTTCCAGAAAGACACCTGGTCGGGCGCTGTAAATTCGGAAGAGTAGCGGGTGTACGCAAATAGGTGGCGTGATGTTGGGTTACAGGTTTCGTTGTTCCCGATACCACGCGATGGTCCGTCGCAGGCCTTCGTCGAAGGAAACGCTCACGTTGTAGCCGAGGTCTTGCTGGGCGCGCCCGATGTCAGCCTTCGAAATGCGGATGTCCCCCACCCTGCTCTTCACGTGTTCAGCACCAATCTCCGTGCCGAGCTCGGCATTGAGCGCCGCCACCAGGTCGAGCAATGTGTAGGACGTGCCGCAGGCAATATTATAGGCCTGTCCCCGGGCCACGAAGTCACCTGTCGCGGCACGTATATTGGCCTGTACATTGTTTTCTACGAAGGTGAAGTCACGGGCCTGCAGGCCATCGCCATGAATCGTCGGAGACTTGCCGTCGAGCATGGCGTTTACAAACAGGGGAATGACGGCGCTGTAGGCCGAATTTGGATCCTGTTGCGGGCCGAAAACATTAAAATAGCGGAGCGCAACGGTTTCCAGTCCGAAACAGTTGCTGAAAGCGCGAAGATAGTGTTCGCCACTGGCCTTGGCGGCGGCGTAGGGTGATTGGGGGTTCATGGGCAGGCCTTCGTGCTTGTATTCCACCGCCTGATCGCCATAGACACTGCTGGAACTCGCATAGACCAGGCGCTTCACCCCCGCCTTTTGCGCAGCGTTCAATACATTGAGCGTGCCCGTTGCGTTAATGGTGTGGCTCAACAGTGGATCGGCCACGGAGCGTGCCACGGAAGGCAGGGCACCCTGATGGAGGATGTAATCCATGTCTTGCGCCGCCCGCGCGCAATCTTCGGGGGATGCCAAATCACCTTCGACAATATCGATGCGGGATGCCACGGCGGCGAGATTTTCTCGAAAGCCGGTGGAAAAATCGTCGAGGACGCGAACGTCATCACCCCGTGCCACCAATGCCGCGACCAGATTGGAGCCGATAAATCCCGCACCACCCGTAACTAGAAAACTCGCCATTGCGTATGTACCACTCCGGTGGGTCTGGTGCCGGACACCGAATTTTAGAAGGCGGCAACCAGCGATTAAGCATCGTTTAAATTGGTGTCAGCCTAGCATAGCGCCAGCGGCGATGTACACGAACTCGGCTCAAGAAGACAACGCAGCCCGATTGGAATCCGAAGTGCGAAAACGGGTCCAGGCAATCCAGCTGCAAATCAGGGCGGACAGCGTGAAGGTGCCATGGACAAACACAATCGAGGGCTTTTCTGAAAGCAGATGGGCAATTCGTCCCTGCCCCTCCGACGGGAACAGCATTTCATAGTGAATAAAGGAGCGGGCACAGGAAGACAGGTAGCAGGCCCATATGGCCAGCAGAAACAGATTCGCAACGGGATTGGCCCCTTGGTAGGCCCGTTGGACAAGATAGCCCACCAGTGCACAGGAAATAAGTATGAGCAATAGTTGGACCATACCGGGGGCAGTAAAACCGAAGTTCTTTACATCCTTGAGATCCCGGGTGTAGTCGAGGACGGTATGAAAGAACGCCATGGTAATGGCACCGTGCCAGGCTCCCTGGAGGGAATGAAGTCCTATTACCATGGTTACGGTTCCAAAGAGGATATAGCCAAAGGCCACCTGGAGGGCAAACCGACTGAAGGTATTGCCTGAATCGAATTGACTGAGCACCGTATAGCCCCCGAATAACGCAATCACGTAAGCGACGTAGCCCAGGCAGGGACCCCAGGAGGCTTTGGGGGAATCTCCCGTCTGTCCAGCCAGATGCAATTCGCTTCGATTCAGGTAGGCGCAGTGTCCGAGTGCCGCTCCGAAGGAAAAGCCAAAAAAGAACTCCATGACTTTCCACCAGCCAATAATTTTGGGTGGTATGGGCAGTTTGGGGCCGACAACCATCCACACAGCACCCCCGGCAAAGCCGATGCCGCCACCGAGAGCACCCCACAGCCCAAAGCGCAATGGAATGAGCAGCGCCTGCTTACTTCCCTGTGTCCGTAGAAAAACGAGTAGTGCAACCGCGGCAAAAAGGATGCCTGCCCACGATTCGTCCCGAGGCTTGTTGATGGGATCAGAAAAATAGAGCAAGCGCGGGCCATTAATCAGCAAGACACCGACGTAAAAGGCGACAACACTGACGAGGAAGGCGAGTGCGAGAGTTTTTCGTCGGTAGTGATTTCGCGAAAGCCCGATTCCGAGGACCACGCCCCCCAGCAATCCCCAGGCGCTTCCTTTGACCAGACAGCCGAGCAAACCCCAATACACGGTATCGTCTGCGCGGAGAAACCCAAGGGTCTGGCCATAGGTCATGGTGCCGCCGTAGCCCACACCTACGGCACCGAAGAGGGCGGCTATCGCGGCCGTTTTCATGGGGTAGCCAAGGAGTAAGGCCAGCGAAAGGGCAACGAAACAGCCGGGCATCATGGCGCCATAGGGCCCCCCACCGATATAGCCCCGCAGGCCCCAGCCGAGGAGCATGGCAATAGCCGGGAACAGTATAAAAAGCCAACGTGGTGGATGGGTTACCATGGGCAGAACGATTCCTTTCTCGGAAGTGGTGTGGGCCGAGTATAGCAAGTGAAGCGACTTCAGGACCACAGCCTTCGAAGAGGGTACGTCGCCGTCCTTACAGGTGAGTAACCCGTACCTGGGCAATGATGGAATCCACCGTTTCCCGGGTGAAGTGGCCGATTTCCCAGGACATGGCATTGGCTGTGCCCGCCCCTACGCCCAACACGATGGTTTCTTCCAGCGTCAGGCCCCGTTTGAGGCCAACTGCGATGCCGGCCACGAGCGAGTCGCCCGAACCGACGGCGTTTACCTCTTCAATTTCGGGAGGAACTACATGGATTCGGTCCGTGCCATCGGAAGCGATAACGCCATTCGCTCCGAGGGAAAGTACCACCAGTTTGACGCCCTGATTGTGAAAGTGGTCGATGGCCCGAAGCCGGGAGGCGGTATCGTTTAAAGGATAGCCGACGAGTTCAGCGGCTTCCGCATCATTGGGCTTCACCATGTAGGGTTCCGCCATGAGTCCCAATTCCAGCTCGGGTCCATGGGTATCGAGAATGGTGGGTACACCGGCCTCCCGGGCTTTGGTGATAATCCGGGCGTAGCAGTCCTGCATCAAGGGATCAGGTACGGTTCCATTCAAGGTCAAAATGGTCGTGCTGGATAGCTGAGAAATTACCGTGGCGATGAAAATTTCCCGCTCGGCGGGGTCAACCTTGGGGCCCGGTTCAAAAAGAGGCGTTTGTCGATGCCGCCCTTCCTCCAATACCGTCGTGATGGTTCGGGTGTGTTGCTCAATCCAGACGGGATGGCAGGTAACACGATCTTCTTTTGTGATCATATCGATCACATGTTTTCCCGCAGGTCCCCCAACGAGCACGAGGGCCGCACTGCGCTCCCCAAGCGCTTTGACGGCGCGGGCGACATTATTACCCTTACCGCCGGGCACCGTGGACGCACGGGTGCAGACGTTTTTCTGGCCGACCTTCATCTCATCGAGAAAGACCGTCTTGTCTACGCAGGGGTTGGGCGTTACGGAAAGTATCATGCTGACTCCCGGCTATTGATTGACTTCGAAGCGGGACAAGGCACAGCCCGCCGCACCCAGGACGCCCGAGTCGGGGCCCAGGCCAGCGAAGACTATTTCACAGCGTTTGGCGGGTACGGCGAAGGAGTTTTCCTTGGCCACTTTACGAATCGGGTTCAGGAGCATGTCGCCGGCCGCGATCATGCCACCGCACAAGATGACTTTTTCCGGATTCTGGTAGTTGATGATGCTGGAGATTCCCAGGCCAATCCACGTGGCCGTTTCTTCAATCACCCACAGGGCAAAGGCGTCCCCCTGTTGGGCCGCGTCACCTATCATCTTGCCCGTAATGCCACCATAGGCGTCGTCATACTGGGCCTGCAGGATGGATTCCCGTCCTTCTGACAGGCCTTCGATGGCGGTGCGGACCATGCCGGTGACAGACCCGTAGGTTTCGAGACAACCCCGGCTGCCACAGCCGCATTCCCGACCGTTCCGCTGCACCTTCAGGTGTCCGAGCTCGGCGGCAGTACCATCCTCGCCACGAAGGAGCATGCCGAACACGACTACTCCCCCACCCACGCCGGTTCCCAGGGTCAACAGCGCCATATTCTGTGTTCCCTGTCCCGCGCCGAGCCAGAATTCACCGTAGCAGGCGACGTTGGCGTCGTTTTCCACATAACAGGGTACGCCCAAGCGCTTTTGCATGGTTGCACCCAGCGGAACATCTTTCCAGCCCGGAAGATTGGGTGGACTGAATACGACCCCGGTGCGCCAGTCCATAGGGCCGGGTGCACCGATACCTACGGCAAGTACATCGTCGGTAGTGATGTCGGATTGGTTGAGCAGGTGACGAACGCTGGATTCGATGGCATCCATAACTGCGTCGGGGCCACCAGCCGCGTTCGAGGGACGTGAATCCTTCGCCAGCACTTGCTTGTCCCAGGAGACCATAGCGGTTTTTACGTTGGTACCGCCAAGATCGACTCCGATGATTACCTTGTCCATAGGTTTCCTGCTCCTCAGGCGGATGTACGTATCCGATTATAGGCTATTGATGTAGGCCAGACCCTGCTGCATTCGGGCGATACTGACTTCTTTTCCCAACAGCTCGGCTATCTCGAAGAGGCCGGGCCCAATTGATTTTCCGGTGAGGGCCAGGCGGGTCGGATGGACCATTTTGCCGAGGCCCGTCCCCGTGGCTTCACCGAGCGCGTGGTAGGCTTCTTTCAAGGTGTCCCGGTTCCAGAGATCGACACCTTCCATGCAAGCGATCAACTGGGACATCAGCTCGGCTGCCCCTTCTACCTGCCATTGCTTCTTCACCGGCTTTTCTTCATAGGTGGTGATGTCAGTAAAAAAGTAGTCACTCAACTCAATAATCTGGTTCAAGGTCGCCAGTTTTTCCTGGCACACTTCGGTCAATGTGGCAAACCAGGCATCATCCTTCTGGGAGACATCGAAACCAGCCTGCTCCAGAATTGCCACCAGACGACCTTGGAGGACGGTTGGGTTCAGCGCACGGATATGCTGGCCGTTGAGCCAATCCAGTTTCTTGCGGTCAAAACGAGCGGCCGACTTACTCCATCGCTCCGGTGCAAAGGCCTGCTGCAACTCTTCAATGGTGAAAAGTTCCCGATTCTCCTCGGCCGGGGTCCATCCCAGCAACGCCACATAGTTAATGAGGGCTTCAGGCAGGTAGCCATCGTCACGCCAATCGAGGACGTTGGCACCGTGGAGACGCTTGCTGAATTTCTTGCCCTGCTCGTCGAGCACCATGGGCAGGTGGGCGAACTGGGGTCGGTCATATCCCAACGCATCAAAAAGAAGCACGTGGCGCGCCGCGTTGGTCAAATGGTCGTCGCCGCGAATAACGTGGGTGATCTGCATCAACGCGTCATCCACCACCACGGCCAGATGGAAAATCGGGTCGCCATTGGGTTTCAGAATGACGAAGTCGTCCAGTTCCCGATTGTCCGTACGCACCGTTCCCTGAACCAGGTCCACGACTTCGGTATGGCCTTCCGGCACGCGAAACCGTACGGTGTGGTGCTCGTCTTTGCGGTTTTCCGCCTCCCCACTATCCAAATCGCGACAGGGACACTTCATTTTGCGGCGTTTTTCCTGCTGGGCGGACTCGCGCTCGGCGTCGAGTTCTTCCTTGGTGCAGAAGCACCGATAGGCGTGGCCCGTTTTCAGGAGTTTATAACCCGCATCCTGATGCACGGATTTGCGATCCGATTGTCGATAGGGGCCCAACTCGCCCACAGCGGCTTTATCGCCAAAGGCAGGACCTTCGTCCCAATCCACGCCGAGCCAGGTGAAGCCTTCACACATGGCCTGGACGAAGGCCTCATCGGTACGTTCCGCGTCGGTATCTTCGAGGCGTAACACAAAGGTCCCCCCCGTCTTACGGGCGAAAAGCCAATTGAACAGGGCCATTTTGGCGGTGCCGATATGGAGAAAGCCCGAGGGCGACGGGGCAATGCGACAACGAACGGTACTCATGAAAACTCCGAATCGAGGGGGTTAGGTGATTGGTTGGAAAATCCGCGCCATAATACCACGGTATGCGCAGGGGAGTCACCTTCATCACGTCTGCTCGAGACGTGCCGGGCGCCTTATTCGTGAGGGTCCTGTTGTCCATATCACCCCATCTCCGCTTCAGCGAAGGGTGCGTTGTATGGCGTCGAGGCGGGCCGAAAGAAAGCGTGACCCACGGGCCACGTTATGCTAGACTTTTTATGGAAAGGTCATAAACAGGTTAACTATTGAGGGTAACTGGAGGGTAGAGCAATGAGAATGGTTTTTGCGTTGGTAATGGCATGCAGTATGTCAGGCTGTCTCGTGGACATGTTGATGACGACAGCCATTACAGCTGATATGGCCGCCACGGAGGCCGCCACGGCAACCTCAACGATGAACCGTGCGGAAATGGATACCGCCCAGATAAAGTTGCAGGAAGCGGTGGATCTATATGCTGCTGAGAATGACAGTAACCCCCGGTCGCTTCGTGTCCTGGTACCCAGTCATATTGACGCGATTCCAACACGGCCCGACGGAGATGCTTTCGGTTACAACCCCATTGCGGGAAAGATATATCCCACGGATAAGGGGCCTTCCTCCGAAGACTATTTTACGATTGAAGCGGTTAAGGAAGCGATAAATACCTTTGGCCAATCGACGGGGTACTATCCCCCTCAACTGGATGATCTCTATCCCAATTACATGGCTGCCCTGCCCCGGACCACCGCAGGGGAGGTATTTGGCTACGACAACCAGAATGGGCGCCTGACCCACCCGCGCGAAGGATTGCAGTTTGAGGAAGAGTCGACCGTTGCCAGCACGGGGGCAGGTGGGCCCGTAAAACCGGTAAGTGCCATCGGCTCGCTTCAGGAAGGTGACCTGAAGGACTCGAATAACCTCAACAAGGCTTTGGATCGAATGGGCTATTAGTGGCCCATCGGTAGGCGTGTACGCGGAGTCGGAACAGCCTACTGCGGCACGTTTTCGCGTCTCAAATTCGCAATTGACTCCAGGTGAGCCCAGGAACGGTTCCGCGAATATTCCGGTCATAGGATATACTTGGAAGAAAGGGCGGGTCGTCAGGCCTGTTCAGGCCATCCAGTACGCTGCTCGATGTAGTCGATCCGTGTGCCAGGATAGGTCTCTGTCCTCGATAGTGCTGGTAATTTCACAGGGGTTTCAACTATGAGTGCCGTTCCAGAAGAATATGTTGGTGAGCGTTGGAAACGACTTGGGGACATGCTCCTCGATGCCCGTCTCTTAACCCAGGGGCAGCTATCTGAGGCCCTGGCGGAAAAGGAGCGTAAGAAGTGTTTTCTTGGGCAGGCACTCGTCATGCTCGGCTATCTGACACAGGACGAACTCATTTCCTTTCTGGTGAAGCAGTGCAAGATTCCCCATATCAACCTGTTGGACTACGTGCTCGAACCCCGTATCGTCAAACTGCTTCCCAACGAGCTTTGTCTTCAATACAAGCTCATTCCCATAGACCAACTGGGCAGCATCCTGACGATTTGTATGGTAAATCCCCTGGATATTGACGCCTTGGAGCATGCCCGAAATGCGTGTCCAAACTTGAAGATAAAGCCAATTCTCTGTTCGCCGGAGCATTTTGACCTTGTAGCAAGTCGACATCTGGTGACGGTGAAGACGGATGCTGACGGCAATCCGGCCAAGCAGGAAATGTCCCTGGCTTCCTACGGCCTTAAGAGTCAGCCCGCCCCGACCAAACGCCCCGCTATCACCGAGAGGAGTGCCCCCGAGCCGCTACCCGCTTCCGACGCAGATAGTGCTCCCTCCGACGGCTCCTTTACCCTGCTCGTGCGCGAGGTGCTTGGAGAATTGCTGAATACCTTCCAGGGGCCGCTTCAAGGTCGGCCCGAGTCCCTCGACCAGCTCTGGCTATCCACCGATCATCACACCGTACAGTTTTCTTTCACGCTGGACGTCTCGGGTTCGATTTGTTATGTGAGTCCCCCGGTAAGCAGCGTGCTTGGGTACTCCCCGGAAGAGTTTCGGCTCAGCTTTCTCGACCTGCTCACCGAACACCCTACCAATTCCATTTTACGTCAGGCCCTTACCTTGAGTCTTTCCGGGAGACATCGCGCCCCTGTTGAGGCGGAGCTTCGGGCGAAAGATGGCCTGCCGCGCATGCTGGTAATTGCCCTGATTCCCGTTTTTGATGCGTCAGAAAACGTCGTCGCTGTCCAGGGCATCGCCCGGGATGTCACCCGCCGTGCCGCTACCGAGCAGTTGCTCTATCGGGCGGCGACCCACGATACCCTGACGGGCCTGTTGAATCTGCGGAGCTTCTTGACCCGTCTCGAGGAGACGATTGCGCTTTCCGCGCGCCACGGGACGCCGGTAACCATCGCGGTCATGAATGTTGACGATTTTACCCGGGTTAATGAAGTCTATGGTCACGAGGAAGGGGATTCCGTCCTTCAGCAGATGGGCCATATACTGAAGGATACCCTCCGTGGTGAGGACATACTTGCCCGCTCCGGTGGCGACGAATTCTGCATCTTAATGCCCCAGGTTCGTCCGGAAGGGGGACAAAATGGAATGGAACGTTATCGCGAAGCGTTAACACGCGCCCGCTTCGTTTCTAAAACGGGCGAAACGCTCACTTTGACGGTGACGATTGGCTTTACATCGATCGCCGAGGCCACTGCGGTGCCCGATGAACTCTTGAATACAGCACGCTCACTCGTCCGCCGGGGCAAAGAGGCCGGTGGTAACCAAATCGTGGTAGGCGATTAGTGCATCGGCCCTATAGATCTGGTTGGTCGACTTTCCAATCAGCAAGCATCCTTACCAAGGGGTATTTATTCCACACAACATGGATTTAGACGACTCCCATACCATTTGGAATGGAATTAGTATAAAGCCACCTATTCAGGACCCCAGTGGGGATAAAATCACCTGAATTTGACATGATGGCCCTGAATTTCCTACAATGTGGTCAGTTTTTGTCATCAACATCACAGAGGCAGCCCCACCCCATGTCATCCCCTACTCCTCGAGTGAAGAGTAAAGTTTCCGAACTGACGCTTTTGTTCGAAATCAGCCGAATCCTTGATCGCAGCATGGACTTGCGCGATGAATTGGGTCCTGTGCTCAAAGCCATCGCAAAGCATACCGGAATGCTACGCGGTACGATTACCTTGGTAAACAGGGAGAACGGTGAGTTGTCCATCGAGGCGGCCCACGGGCTGTCGGGTCGGGAGTTGGAACGCGGACGCTACAAGCGTGGCGAAGGTGTTGTGGGTAAGGTAGTTCAGACGGGGCGCCCTATGGTCGTTCCCCAGATATCCGAAGAGCCCCTGTTTCTCAATCGAACGAAGGCCCGTGAGAATGCCGGGCGTGATGATATTTCCTACATCTGTGTTCCTATTAAGATGGAAACGCAGGTAATCGGGGCGCTCAGCGCGGACCGACTCTTCTCCGAGAGCGACTTGCTGGACGAAGAGCTTCGCTTGATGACCATTATTGCGTCAATGATTGCTCAGGCGGTGCGGCTTCGCCAGGAGCATCAAGATGAGCGGAATCGCCTCCTCAAAGAGAATTCCCGCCTTCAGAGTGCGCTCCAGGATAGATTTCGGCCGGCGAATATAATTGGTCGCTCCGGATCCATGCAGGAAGTCTTTGATCTCATTGCCCAAGTGGCGCAGAGTGACGCGACCGTGCTCATACGTGGTGAGAGTGGTGTTGGTAAAGAGCTGGTCGCCCATGCGATTCATTACAACAGTCAGCGCGCTGCAAAGCCCTTTATACGGGTAAACTGTGCCGCCCTTCCTGAATCGGTCATCGAGAGCGAGCTCTTTGGCCACGAGAAGGGAGCCTTCACGGGTGCGACTCAGATGCGCCAAGGCCGTTTTGAACTTGCCCACGGTGGAACCATCTTCCTCGACGAAATCGGCGATCTCTCGCCCCAGACGCAGGTGCGGTTGCTGCGAATCCTTCAAGAACGCGAATTTGAACGGGTTGGTGGACAGAAGACCCTTCAGACCGACGTGCGTGTCATTGCCGCGACCAACCGTGATCTGGAAACAATGATACTGAGCGAAATGTTTCGCCAGGACCTGTATTACCGGCTCAACGTCTTCCCTATCCACATTCCCCCGCTAAAGGAGCGTCGTACCGATATTCTGGAGCTTGCCAACTTTTTCGTAGAGAAATACAGCAAGGCAAACCACAAGTATGTTCGCCGTATTTCTACGCCCGCTATTGATATGCTCATGAGTTATCACTGGCCCGGAAACGTTCGTGAGTTGGAGAATTGCATCGAACGCGCTGTGTTGCTGACCAACGATGATGTGGTGCACGGACACCATCTCCCCCCAACCCTTCAGACGGCGGAAGCATCCAATACGCCTATGAAGGGGACACTGGAAGAGTGTCTGGAGCGGGTTGAGAGAGAGATGATTATAGAATCCCTTAAGGTGGCCAAGGGCAATAAGGCAAAGGCGGCTCGTGAACTGGGTATTACCGAGCGACTCATGGGACTCCGCGTTTCGAAGTACGTGATTAATACGAAAGAATACCGGTCCTGAGTCCGTCTGGTGCACCTGATAACCGACGCTTTTGTAAGGTTTTTACGTGACCACGACGCGAATTCCTGTTGGAATCGGCCTATCTCCCACTAGATGCAGTAGTTAAAAGCGATTGACTTCCTTGCAAAGACTTGACAACACCCTTGCACTCTAGTAAACTGTTTACAAAACTAGTAGCTTTGTGGATAGTTCCCCCTGTGTGCATTCACATGATACCAAGGTATCCGGAGGTCTCGATACGTGAAACACTTCAACAAAATTACCCGAATTCAGCCTGCCCCGGCTGACGCAGTGCAGGATTTCCTTTGCTTCGCCGCTCAGGCCCTCAATTCCTTTCTTACTATTATTGGTGGCGCATTGCCTGTCACGACCTATGTCGAAGACAAGTGTATTATCCCGGTTGCCAACGGTTCCGGCACGACCCCCCCCGTATAGGTAAGTGCAGGGGAGTTGTGCGTACACGATTTTTCTGTCCTAAGTTCTTGAGTACATGCGTGATAGCGTTGGTGTTATGGGGAAGATTGTTGACAGATTTGTCCCCTTAGCGCATAATACAATCACCAGAATTCCGGCGTCAGTAGGTGGCGCCTTTCAGTTGTCTTGCGTTGCAGTGCCTGCACCATTCAGTGCGTCCGTGACCAAAAGGTGGTTAACATGATTCAAAATCGACGAGTAACATTGCTCCTGTCAGCCGTAGTTCTGGTGCTCGCGCCCCTGATGGCGGGCTGCCCCGCGAATGGTGGCAATCTTATTTACTTTCAGGATGCTGCGCTGGAGTCGGCGGTTCGCGCCGCTGCTGGAAAGCCCCTCGGTTTCTTGACCCGCGCAGATGTACTGTCCGTTACGGAGGTCGATGGGTCGGGGCTTAATATTCAAACCTTGGCCGGTATTGAGGCATTGCGCAATCTGACGGTGTTGGATTTGCGCTCGAACAGTATTCGTTCCATTACGCCACTGGAGAATCTTGTAAATCTCCGGATTCTGGATTTGGGTGACAACAATGTGTCGCAGATAACGTCCCTCTCTGGCTTGTTTTTGCTTGAAGAGTTGACTTTGTCGGGCGTTAATATGGATATCGTTGATTGGTCCCCCCTTTCCGCGAACGCGACCAATGGTGGGCTTGGTGCTGGTGATGTGGTTGTGTTGCCCGCTGCGGTAACGCTGGATTCCAACGGAAATGTCTTTGATTCCTGGGTGGATGATTATCTTACACTGATTTCTCAAGGTGTAACCTTGGTATTTGATGGAATGGGCACAACGGGTTCCGCGGCCACCGCCAACTGACTGGCGTAGAATTTGAGAGACATGGTGGCACGGCCCGCATGCGCTGAAGTGTCGCGTAGCGTCAAACGGTATATTGAGGTAGGCACTATGGTTGAATGGAAATTGCGCGTTGGTCACCTGGCGCTCATGTTGACAGCGGTTGTTTTTTCCGGATGTCCGATAGCCACAATAACTCTCCCCCAGCTGAACACGACGCCCGATGCAATAGATTTTGGTGCGTCGCAGACCACGCATGATATTGCCTTATCCAATACGGGGGGCGGCACGCTGGACTGGACGGCACAGGAAGTTATTCGGGCGAATGAAGATGAGCCTTGGGTACCCGCCGATATTTCCTGGCTCACTCTCAGCGCTGATGGGGGTGCCATCACAACCGATCTTGCTCACATTACGCTGACCGCTTCACGCGCGGGGTTGTCTGCCGGGCGATATACAAACACTGGAGTTCAGGTTACCAGCAATGGTGGAACGCTGACCGTGCCGGTTTCCATTGCGGTTGCGGCCCAGCTTCAAGTGACTCCCCGTCAGTTGTCCCTCTCCTCCGTAGAGACTTCGGCCTCATTTACGATTACGAATAATGGGGCGGTTCCCTTGCAGTGGGCCGTTTTGTTTTTGTCGGATGCCAGTGACCCCACTTCCGGTATTCCGCTGCCGACAGGCTATGCTGCGTCGCCACCGAGTGGCACAAACCAATCATTGGCCAGCACTTCGGTGGCTGTGACTTTTCCTGCAGGTGCCAACGACTTTGCCTTGGTCGTTGAATCTAGCTCTGGTCGGGAAGTCGTTCGCTTTTCCGTAGGCTCTGCCTTGACGGGATTCAGTATTACTCCTGCTGTCCTCACTCTTTCGATCGCCTCGCAAGATCTTGCCGCTGGTCAGCAACAGCCCGCGTCGACACTTCAGTTGAAGAATGTCGGTACCTTACCCATATCCTGGACGATTAGTCTTGCGGAGCGGATAAATCCGAATGCGTCGCCCCCCTTGGCTGCCGATCCGATTCTTGGTACAACTCAGGTTGGGGCAACGTCCGAAGTTAAGGTTCGTGTTACCGACCCGAAGAGTGTGACGCAAGGTGATGGTATCTATGAGTTGGTGGTTCGCGTGGGCGATGCGTTTCAGGTGGTGCCAATTATCGTAGAGGTTCTCCCTTTACCGATTATTTCCCTGGCACTTCCGCCGGAGGTCGAATTTCTTCAGCCCCCGGTTGTTGAGACGACGCTCATCGACTTTGGTGAAGATCTGGTTCAGGAACAATTTTACATTGTCAATACGGGAAGCCGTGAATCAGAACTATTTTTCCAGATTAGCTACGCAGATCAAGGTCAGCAGAACGCGTTGATTGCGGATGTGTCCCCCCTTCGTGGCGATACCAATGGCGGCGATCGTGATTTCTTTCTATTTGACGAGCAGGTGTATACCGATGGTGTGCCCATTGCCGTCACGATAAATCGAAACAACCTGGTCGAGGATCTGGAAACGCGTACCATTACCGTTACCGCCTATACCAACGATAAGTTTACAACCAAGCTGACATCGGTCGAGACAAAAAGTATTGAAATTCGTGTGGCGAAGCCGCCGTTTAAGATTACCGGCGCACTCAATCGTGCCCGTGCGCCGAGCATGCTCCGTTTTGTTTTCAGCAATCGGGATGAGTTTGGCCAGATTGTGCCTTTGCAGACGAGCGAAGACAAAGAGCGCATCAGCTACGAAATATTTGAAAATAAAATTCCCCTGGACCTGAACGAAACCAGCCAATTCCTGACCTTCGATTATCGTGGAAACGTAGTTCTTATTCTGGACTTCACGGGCAGCATGTACAACGCAGGAACCACCGGGACGGACCCGCTGGAGCCTGGCGAAGCGGTACAGTTCATGCGTGAGGCGGCAAAGACGTTTATTGATGATCTTCCACCTAACTACAATCTCCAGATCATGTTCCATACGGACCGTATTCCAGAGAATCGAATCATTCAACGATTTACCAACGATCGCAAGCAACTGAAAGACGCGCTCGACCGATTCACGGTTGCCCCCACCCTCTTTGGTGACTCCGATATCGTGGAAACCGTCAAGATGGCCATTGAATCCCTCGAGGCAGAAGACCCCACCGGGACCCTGCCCTTTGACGATGCCGATGTCCGCGCTGTTGTATTTATTACCGATGGTAAAGAGACGGTTGCCGGCGACGGTGTTACTGGGATTGGTGATCGTGCGCAGGAAGCGCATGCCCGCCTCTATCCCGTGGCATACAATCCAAACGGTGATGCGGCCCCTCTCGCTGACCTTGTCGTAGCCTCCGAAAAGTCTGGAGGTTACCTCTACACCGTCGGAAGCGTAGAAAATCTTCCCGCAGTATTTGGTACGCGTAAATCACTTGAGGTTCTGAGTGTAAGCAGCACGGCAACAAATATCGCCATGTTTACCGTGCGCAATCGCGGAGGACAAGCCCTCACCTTCTCGGTAAATACAGCGGAATTACCTTGGATAAACGCGGCAACACCAAACAATGGATCGCTCAATACCGGTGCCAGTCAAACTGTATCGGTTGCACTTAATCCAGTGGGTATTGCAGACGGCACCCGGCTGCAAGCTTCAGCGAGTGTCGTTACGGGTGGTGGCGACTCTGCAGAAATTGAGATTGAATTCGTTGTATCTGGTGGTGCTGCCACACAGATATCGACTTCGGTACGGGATGAAACGGGAACAATTTGGGAAGAGCTCAATAATCAATCTGTGTTGACCTACCTGACGCCCAAAGAAGACAGCTTCGAATACCTGCTGTCCGGCACCTACATACAGGCGGATGGCACGATTATCGAAGGTCCATTCCAGCGGGATTCAGCCTTTGTGTTGGGTGACCCGCGCATTGGACAGGTATCCCTGCACACCTCGGGAATTACCGAAGACCTTACCACGTTGGATCCGCAGTTGCGCTATCGGGCCGAAATTTTTGTCTACGCAGACTACGTACCTAGAAACATAAATGCCTTCTACTTCCGTTTTGTGCCGACCCCTGCTCCCGATTTGTCTCCGGCAGATCAGGCACTCCTCGACGATGCGATTATCACTGTTGAGCGTGCGCCAGCCGGTCTCTTCGATGATACTAGTTCGGAAGCGGGCGGTACAGCCGTCTGGCGTTTACTTCCGAGACTTGACGGTCGATACGACGTATTGACTGACGAGGAAAACCCCCTGTCCATCGGGGCCTTCGGAAATTTGCTTAAAATCACGGTCACCAATTTGTCTTCCTATGTGAACGCTTTTGGTAATGGCGCCCGTCAGCCCGAATTCTTCCTGGCGATGCGTATGGACAATCGATTCTACTTCTCCCCTCAGTCGGAAGGGCAGCCCTCAAGCACGAAGTACTTCATCTATCCTGGCGGAATTGCCAACGATGATAGGGCACTTTCGGTAGCGCTTGGTGAGAGTGATCTGGCTTCCCCTGCCCAATTTGTGGAATTTCTCTCCCTCATTCCTGATTTTAATCCAGAAGATGAAGGGGCTCTGGATACTGATATGGATACCGTGCCCGATTTCAACGATCCGCTTCCGGGTGATGATGGATTCCCTGCGTCGCGCGTTGTGCCCAATCCGGTGGATATTAAAGCAGGTGAGACTACATTTACGATTACGATACGAAACAATCTGCTGGACAGTTTTACGTGGAGTGTTGACGAGACGACATTCCCCAGCTGGATTATTGCCGACCAGACTCGTTATGGAGACGGAGCCGCGAGTGAGACCCCGATTCGTCCTGTTCTGGCTCCAGGCGAATCCGAAGCCATCCAGTTCGGTGTAAGCTCGGCCGGCCTGACGCCCGGGACGATCACGACAGAATCGATCACTATTAGAATTGAGAATAGCGAGTTTACCTTTATATCGGATGAAGAAGTGACTGTCACCTTGGAGGTCGCTCCATGATTGTGCAGACACTGAAGCAAGCGATAGGAATGGTGGCGACACGAGTTAGTCAACGTGATGATAAGGAGTATGGGATGCTACGCACCGCGCGCTGCATAAGCTTGGTCGGCCTTTTGTGGGCCGTCGTCACCCTTTCGGGCTGTCCAACAGGAACGACGCCAGGACTTTCCGTGACTCCACTCGCCTTGAGTTTCGGTGCTCAGGAGACGTCGAAGTCGTTACGCATACAGAATAGGGGTGGTGGCACGCTGACGTGGATAGTTGAGGTTTCTGATAATGCCCCGTGGCTCACGCTTGAAGCTGCTGCGGGCGCAAAACAGGCCGGAATGCTGGAAGGTGAATCTACAACCGAAGTGGATGTTATCACCGTCCTCATTAATCGAAACCTTCTTGCCGAGTCCACCTCGCGGAATGCGACCTTGACAATCACGTCGAACGCGGGCAATCAAAACGTAAGCGTTGGTGTCGCCGAATCAGGCCCCGCCCGGTTGGTTCTCTCCCCCACCGCGTTGGCGTACGGTTCGACTGAAACTGAAATGAACGTGGCTATCTCCAACGGTGGCTTCGAGGCCCTTAGTTGGAATCTTACGATTCCCAACGATACGCCCTGGCTCAAAGCTTCGAAGACCAGTGGCTCGGGACTTATCGCGGGAAGTGTAGACTCTGTTACCTTCACGGTAGATCGAACGGGGCTTCCGAGTAATTCATATGAAACTACCGTAACCTTTTCTTCTAATGGCGGCTCAGGAGAAGTTCTGGTTACGTTGAGCGTTCCGCCATTGGTTGTTTCCACCGATTCCATCGATTTTGGCAATCTCTTTCAGAATGCATCTCGCTTCGTGAACATATCCAATCCATCGGATTCCGTAACTGGCGTTCGAATCACAACGGATATCGGCGATGCACCGGCCAATTGGTTGACGCTTGCTGACGTGATCACTTCGGTGGATGCGCGGACAACAGAAACGATACGATTGAACGCGAGTCCTGCCGGATTGGACCCTGGTAACTACTTGGCTACGGTAACCATCGCGTCGTCGAGTCTGAACTTCAGTCACGTGGTATTTGTGAGCATGGAGGTCCCTGGTTTTACTGTATCTCCGTCAACAATCGATTTCGGTGAAATCACCGCGACGACCACACGTGATTTCAGCCTCAGCAATCTCACGGGCACCTCGGTGAACTACAATATTGCCATTCCAGCTACTGCGCCCTGGATCTCTTTGTCGTCTGTATCCGGAACGTTAGATGGCTCCGCGACCATTCAACTTACCGCTGATCCCGAGCTGATTGGCGCAGGAAGTCATGAAGCCGTTATAACAATTACCTTTGGTAATAGTGCAACGGCGCCTAGCCAAACACTTACGGTGCGAATGAGTCGCCCCGAGCCGGCCCGTCTGGAGGCATCCCCGAAATCGATTCTCTTTGGTACCGCTCTGTTGGAGCGACGCATAGCCTTGTGGAATGCAGGTATCGGAGCGGTGGGTTGGCGTATCGATGGGACAAGTTTCCCTGCGTGGTTATCGCTCGTCAATGCGCCTGGATCGAGCTTGGTGAGCAGTGGAATTGCGACGGGGAATGTATCGGGTGAACAGACCGACGAAATTGTCCTTCGCGTTGATCGCAGCCAGGCACCTGCTGGCCAGTTTGAGTTCACCCATTCGTTCAATGTAATCGCATCGGGCGATGCGGATAATGTGGTTCCCATAACTCTGAGCATGTCGATTGCACGGGTACCCGTTTTCGTGCTCGAGGCAGATGACGTCGATGACCGAGGTATTTCTACCCTCGCGGTTCCAGCGACCACAGTGAGCCGTTCCTTTATCATACGTAACGAAGGTACCGGGCCTCTCAACTGGGCCTTTGGAGCGCTGCCTTCCTGGGTGGCTACATTGGAGCCATCACAGGGGACCTTGGCACCCAATGTACAACAATCAGTTACACTTACGGTGAGTCGGAATGGTCTGGTAACTCCCGGTGTTCAAGCCTTTTTCGAAATTACGACCAATGACCCGGACAATGAAACGGTTTTCCTTGATGTTGCCGTCTCTGTTCCACCCGTTATCACCATAATTTCAGACGAAATGAGTTTGGGTTTTTCGGAAGATGAGTCTGTATCTGCCGTCTCCATTGCCAATGGTGGAAGTCCCGGCAGTATTTTGAATTACCAGATTGTATCCAACCAGGAATGGTTGTCCGTTTCGCCTGAGAACGGCGTTAGTGTCGGTACGGCCTCCCCCATCAAGGACTTTCAGCCTCACAGCGTTACGGTCGATCGTTCTCAGCTTGATGGTGCCGGTGCTTCCGGGCGTCTCATTATCACGGCGTTTACCGTTGAGAATGGCATGGCGATCCCCAATCCCCTCATAGCGCCGTTGGAAATTCCGGTTACTGTCGAGGCCTCCCCGTTGACCATTGAGTCGGCCTTACCCCGCAAACGGGTACCCTCGTTGATTAGAAATTTGATGCTATTCCGGAATATCCGTTCGGAGTCTATCCCTATTCCCAACAGCCGCCTGAATCAGGTGGGTGATTTGTTCCGTATTTCTGAATCGGAAGTTCCAACAGAACTCACGGAAACCAACCAGTTTTTAAAGCGTGGCCATTCGGGTAATGTACTAATTCTCCTGGATTTCTCCGGCAGTATGGCCTCCTCAGCGGCGAAAGTCGTCGCCGATGGCCAGCTTGGTGACCCCGATACACTCACGGAAGATGCC
>CAXBPH010000112.1:0-20577 GCA_963977445.1 uncultured bacterium
CTCGGTGGTCGCTTTCCACAACACCATTAAGAAGTTGGGCTTCACTAGATAAAAAATCGTTATCTGCTATCGAGCAACGCCGCAAGGATGTAGCTATTCAACGAGAGGAATTCTTGCAATGGTTGTCTGGAGTTGACCCACGTCGTCTGGTCTTCCTTGACGAAACAGGCTCAAAAACTAATATGACGCGATTCTATGGGCGGGCCCTGAAAGGGGATCGTGTGTTGGATTTCGCACCTCACGGGCACCGGACTACAACCACTTTAGTTGCTGCCATTACCTGTGAAGCCGCGATAGCTCCAATGGTGCTGGATGGTCCAATGGACACCCAATCCTTCGAGGCCTACGTCGCGCAAGTGCTCATCCCTGAACTGCCCGCATCCGCGGTCGTGGTGATGGACAATCTCTCTGCTCACAAAGTGCCGACAATCCAGAAATTATTCGAAGACGCGGGAATAGAATTACGCTACTTGCCCCCCTACAGCCCAGACTTTAATCCCATAGAATTAATGTGGGCCAAGGCGAAAAACTTCCTGCGAGCAGTAAAGGCCCGAACCCAAGAGCAACTCTACGACGCCATCGCCTATTCTCTGGAACAAATAACCCAAAAAGACATTCAAGGGTTTTTTCGGCACTGTAACGTATATATAAAAACTTAAAATGCTCTAGAGCAACGTTCCCCACTATTCCCTTTCCCACCAGCGCCCAAAGCTGCAGCGCTGGAAGGCCATGCACAGGGACTGCATCGGCACGGGCCACAATCGGGACAGGCACGGGTTTCACCGCCTTGCGAGCCACCTTCAAGATTCGACTTTCGCCATCCGGGACGCAGACATTCCTGTCTGCGATGGCGACACGGATGGTACGACACGACGTCAGGCCGCCCTCGCCTCCCCCGCGTCTCCCCATACGGCCGGGACAGCCTCGCGCATCGACGCTCCCATGGTATCCGATGAAATTACCTTTTCACTCACGTCTGCACGCTGCCCAACGCGGCTTTCAGCGCGAAGGCAGTCCCTGAGGATGGCCCCATCTTTTATTCCTGGTCTGTCCCTGAGGTATTCCATAAAACATCACAATGGTGTAACGGGCAATTGAAAAACGATCTGCCACCCTATCTTTGTGTTCTTTGCGATCTTTGTGGTTGAAGATTCCCCCTGTTCGGAACCTCAAAGAACGGATAGTGCACAAAAAGCCCGCCATTGCCCGCCCCGCACCCCGCTCATCCTGCTCTCCGCCATTGCTTGTGAAAGGAGAACTCACGCGAAGACGCAACGACTCGAGATAGCGGTACAGTCACCCCCGATTTCGTCACTATTCCACTGACGTGTCTAGACGCCGTTTCATACGGGGGATACTGTCCCGGTTCAGCGTCCCGGATGTTACCCGGTTTTCTATGCGGCGCCGTGGGTGCGGCGAAGCTGACCACAGGCGGCGTCAATGTCCTGGCCCTTTTCACGGCGAAGGGTGACTTTGAGCCCCCCCTCTTCGAGAATGGTGCAAAAACGAGTGCAGTCTGCCATGGGGGTCGGGTTATAGGGAAGGCCCGACACGGGGTTCCAGGGAATCAGATTGACCGAGACTTTGAGCCCGACACAATAGGCCAGGAGTTCCCGGGCACATTCTTCGGAATCGTTGATGCCTTTGAGCATGGTCCACTCAAAGGTGAACTGCCGTCCCGTGTAGCCCGAATAGCGCGCGAGGGCGTCGTGGAGCCGTTCCAGGGGGTATTTCTTATTGAGGGGGACCAATTCGGAGCGCAGGTCGTTGTTGGCCGCGTGGAGGGAAACGCTCAGGCGGACCTGCCAGTCTTCGCGGATGAAACGCTCGATTTCCTTCACTTCACCGACCGTTGAGACGGTGATCTTCCGCGCGCCGATGCCCACGCCGTCTTCGTCCATCAAGAGGCGGATGCTGGCCATCACATTGTCATAGTTGCGCATGGGTTCGCCCATGCCCATATAGACGATGTTGGGCGTGCGGTCGGGATCGGGCTCGTCGCGAATCATATAGAGCACCTGTTCCACGATTTCACCGGGACTCAGGTTGCGCGTAAAGCCAGCAAGACCCGTGGCGCAAAAGTTACATTTCAACGCACAGCCCACTTGGGAAGACACACAAATCGTCGTCCGTTCACGGTCGCGAATCAATACGGTCTCCACCGTTTCACCGTCGTGCAGGCGAAAGAGGGCCTTTTTTGTGCCCGTGATCTTGGATTCCTGCATTTCGACCAGTTCCAACTGAGAGGCCGTTGCCGTCTCGGTCAGCCGTGCGCGCAGCTCCTTCGATAGATTCGTCATGGAATCGAAATCAAAGACCCGCTTCTGGTGGAGCCATTGAAAAAGCTGGCGCCCCTGAAAGGGCTTGAGCCCCAGGGCTTCGGCCAACTCGGATTTATTCATACTTGTAAGGGTTAACTTCATCGTACTCTCTCACCGCCGGGCTGTCCCAGCACTTCGGCCACACCATCGGCGAGGAGGGCGGCGCGGGCTTCATCCAGGGTGGCTACCGGGCGAAGCCCATCGGTATTCACCCGGGTTTTGGTTGCACTTAGATTGTATTCCATTTCCGCATGGCGGTCTGGAAAGACTGATTTAACATCCATGGGCGTTACGACGCCATCAATTTCTTCATAGCCGGTGCACACGGTTTCCGCGATCAGGGCTTCACCGGGGCCATATACCGAAACACCGGTCACCCGCCATGTGCCTTCTTTACGCACCACCACCCGTCGCTGGAGCTTCCGCCCCTGTTCGTCTGCGTATACGGATAGCTCGGCGGTGCTGCTGGCCTCATCGTAGGCCGTCACCTCCACCTTGCCCCCACCGTCATCGCCCAATACATTCAGGAAAAAGAGTTCTTGTACTATCCGTGACGGGGCCACGTCGAGGTCCAAATCGTCGAAACGATCCCCCTGGCGCCCATAGTAGAACACGTCGCGGGAGGGCAGGTCGAGGAGAAATCGGTCTCCCTCCACATAGACCTGCACAACGAAGGTGCCCTTCCGCCCTCTGAAAAAGAAGCGGTCGGGCCGTTCAAATTGAATAAAGCCGGTACGAAAATTCTGAATCCCATCGGAACCGGGAACGCTCAATCGGACGATGCCCGTGCCCTCCAGGGAGTTCAGTGCATCGGTATTCGCAGTAATATCGTCGAGAATGGTGCCCACGTCCGGTGCACCCGGAGCCAAATTCGTCAGGTGCGGCCGGGTGGGATCATGCACACAACCGCTGAAAATGAGCAGGGAAAAGGCAATAAAAAGGAAGGTGCGCATGGGGGTCTCTTCATAGACGGTGCCGTCGTAACATTAAGACCGCTAACAGGTTGAATTCACCCTGCTTGTATGATATAGTTTGTCGGTCTCTTGCGTGCAAGTATATCACGCGCACCGGGGAAAACCCAACATAAACGCCAATGATAGCAAGCCGGTTCAGGGAACCCATGTCCTGCCCGTGCTGTGAGAACAAGGAGATAAACCATGGCAAGAGTATGCGAATATAGTGGCAAGCGCCCCCAGACCGGACACAAGATCGTACGTCGCGGTAAAGCAAAACGCGAAGGCGGTATCGGTCAGAACATTACTGGTATTTCCAAGCGTCGCTGGAAGCCTAACCTTCAGACCATCCGCGTTGTTGACGAAAACGGCCGGGTACAGAAGGTAAAGGTTTGCACGCGCTACATCAAAGCGGGCAAATTCAACAAGTCCCCCCGCGGCACGCGTAAGTTCCTGTTGGCTGCGTCCAACTCCTAAGATTTCCGCATTAAGTATATCACGGCCGACAAGATCTTCAGGTTTTGTCGGTCGTTTTTTATTGCCCCCGTCCTTCCAAGGAAATTCATGTCCCAAGACGATGTTGCCACAATCGTAAAACGCCACTGGGGCTATGAGGTCCTCCGGCCCCTGCAGGCCAAGGCGATGGACTGTATTGCACGGCACCACGATTCCCTGGTGGTCCTCCCCACCGGCGGTGGCAAATCCCTCTGTTACCAGGCACCGGCCCTCGCCATGGAAGGGATGGCTCTCGTCATCTCCCCCCTCATCTCCTTGATGAAAGACCAGGTCGATGGCCTCCGGGCGGTGGGGGTTGATGCCGCCTGTATCAACAGCAGTATGCTGCCCCACGAGCGGCGGGAAACCCATGAGGCCCTCCAGCGGGGCGAGATTAAGCTACTCTATGTGTCGCCCGAGCGGGTGGTAAAACCCGATTTCATTGCCTACCTGAAGCGTCTTAATCTCTCCTTCTTCGCCATTGATGAAGCCCATTGCATCAGCCAATGGGGCCATGACTTCCGTCCCGAATACCGCGCGCTGGCCACCCTGCGCGAATCCTTTCCCGAGCTGGCCTTTCATGGCTACACGGCAACCGCCACGCCCCAGGTACGGGATGATGTCTGTGGGGCCCTCAATCTGAAGAATCCCGAAGTCCTTGTGGCCTCGGCCGACCGCCCCAATCTGGTCTATGCCACCGAGCGACGGACCAACGAGTTGGCCCAGGTACTCGATGTGGTGGAACGCCACGCCGGTGAATCGGGGGTAATCTATTGCATTACCCGAAAAAAGGTGGAGGAACTCTGTGAGAAACTGCGGGCCAAGGGACACCCCGCCCTCCCCTATCACGCGGGTATGGATGCCGCCGACCGCGAGCGCAACCAGGAGGCCTTTTCCCGGGAAGGCGCGGAAATCATCGTTGCCACGGTGGCCTTTGGCATGGGTATCGACAAGCCTGACGTCCGCTATGTGGTCCACACGGGCATGCCCAAATCCATTGAGCATTACCAGCAGGAAAGCGGACGCGCCGGTCGCGATGGCCTGGAGGCCGAATGCCGATTGATTTATTCCGGCAGTGATTTCGGGCTCTGGAAAACCATCCTCGGCGACCAGGATAGCGCCTCCATGAAAGTCTCCCTGGCCAAGCTGAATGAGATGTACAGCTACTGCACCGACGTGACCTGTCGCCACCGAATCCTCATGGCCTATTTCGGGGAGACCGTGGACAAAGAGAATTGTGGTGCCTGCGACCTGTGCCTCGGCAATGCGGAATTGGTGGAAGACGCACCCGTTATTGCCCAGAAGATCGCCTCCTGCGTCGCCCGGCTGGGTGAAGTGGCGGGACCGAGCTACACGACCCTCATTTTGACGGGGTCCCGAGAGGCTCGGGTTCTGGACAAAGAGCACGACAAACTCAGCACCTGGGGAATCCTCCGGGAACACCCCGCCCCGGTGATCCGCACGTGGATCGAGCAATTGGTCTCTCAGGGCTATCTGCGCAAAAACGGGGAGTACAATATCCTTGGTATCACCACGGCCGGACGGGAGATGCTTCGGGGTGAAGAAACGCCCCGTCTCCTCAAGCCCGCAGCGTCGGCAACGACCCCGCGAAAACAATCGGCGGCGGCGGCAAAATCCTGGGAGGGGGTCGACAAGGCCCTCTTCAACCGACTTCGCGAATTGCGTCGTGAAATCGCCATGGAGCGCAGTGTACCCGCCTTCACCGTTTTCGGTGACGCCTCCCTCCGCGATATGGCCCGTCTCAAGCCCCTCGACGAGGTTGGCTTCCTTCAGGTAAGCGGCGTGGGCGAAAAGAAGTGCGCCGACTACGCGAGCACCTTTCTACCCGTGATCCAGACCCACGAAGGCAAGGCACCTGCCCCTTCGAAGAAAAAATCCAACGCAGGAACGGACCCTGCCCGGGAAAAAGCCTTTGAACTCTTCGAATTGGGTTGGGATGTCGAAGAAGTCGGAGAACACCTGGGAAAAAGCCAGAAGAAGACCGTCGGCTACCTTACTGCGTACATCGAAGTAAACAAGATAACCGACCCCAGCCTCTGGGTCGACCCAGCACAGGGTGTCTTGGTGATTGATGCGGTAGAAAAGCTTGGGCCTGTACCCTCCCCTCAGGTGATCGCCTATCTTGATGGCAAGGTGGAAAAGGATGCCGTGGGCATCGTGCTGACCTGTCTGGCACAACAGGCCTAGGAGTCTGACGGCTGACCCACCCACCTCCTTGACCCCATACCCATAGCGTGCTACGCTGCTGGAATACCCCCGACATCCTGGCATGTACTCAATTCGTAATGAGGTATCACGATGAACTATCGCCTTTTTTCCATGTGTATTTTGTGTCTGAGCGCGGTGATTTCCGCCAACGCGGAAGACGTCGTCCACGAGCGCATTGAATGGAGCGACGTCTGGATTGTTGACGCCGATTCCACGTCGAAAACTCGGGTCCTTCTGGTGGGCGATTCTATCGTGCGTGGTTATTACAGTGGTGTCGAAAAAGGCCTGGGCGACTCGGTCTCCTGTGCACGCTACACCACGTCGAAATTCCTCCTGCACCCCGACTATCTCACGGAACTGGGCGTATTGGTCAAGCGCTTTCATTTTGACGTAATTCATCTGAACAATGGCCTTCACGGCTGGGGGCACTCGGAAGAGCAATATCGGGAAGGTCTGGAAAAACTGCTGGCATTCCTGAAGGAAACGACGCCCGACTCCAAACTCATCTGGGCAATGACAACACCCGTTCGCGAGGGCAACAATATCGAAGTCGTCAACGAAGAACGGAGCAACCGTGTCATCGCACGCAATCGTATTGCATCCGAAATCCTGGAGAAACAGGGGATTCCTGTAAACGACCTCTATAGCCTCGTGGCAGACCACACGGACTTCTACAGCAAGGACGGCACCCACTTCAGCGAGGCGGGCCGGGATGCCGAGGCCGCCCAGGTGGTTGCGGCAGTGCAAGACGTGCTCAAGTAGCCAGGTCAACCGGGACGAGACTGTCCCGGGACTGGTATGCCCCCACGACTCTGGGAAGCAATGCACACGTAAAAACGTTGCACCGACTTCCACCGAACCGTAGAAACCACAACGGGCGGGCCTGTCCTGACGTTGGCGAAGCTGACCTTGGTCTAACCACGCAAACTACAGGACATCCACGCCCATCGGGGCAACTTACCCTGGAAAACATGCCCGATGACAACGGTTATCGGGCAGTGCAACGCAACGACACCGGGGCGAGGCTGTCCCTAACACGCCGATTCCGTCGTCCCACTATTTTCCGATGCAATAAATGGACTTATCCGTACGCATGAGCAACTGGTTATTCGAAACTACAATGGAGCCATTTACACGGCTGGTATCGTCGGAAAAGGTATTCACAGCGAGCTGTTCAAACTTCGGCCCTGCCGTCAGCACGTAGGTTCCATTATCCTGGGATGGTGCATAGAGTTTGCCGTCTGCGTCGGTTATGGAGGCGTAGACCAGCCCCGGACGGGGCTCCAGTTCTTCCTCATACACCACGTTGCCCGTTGCCGCGTCCAGGCAATAGGCTTTTCCTCGCGACTCGTGCAACCAATAGAGGTATCCATCCACCAGGACCGGTGACGTCACATTGTTCCCTTCACGGGTCCGCCACAGCAGGTGGCTTTCCGTTACGTCACCCTTTCCGCCGGCCTTCACCGCGATAGTTTCACTTTTCCGACCACCGACGGCATAAACCACGCCATCTTTCGCGATTACCGACGGGCACACATAGTTGTCCGGGACACCTGCGCAGGTCCAGAGGGCTTCACCCGTTTCCGGGGCATAGGCCGCAACGACGTTGGGCAGGTTCATGACCACTTCGGTCTTCCCGTCCACTTCAACCAATACGGGTGAGCACCAGGCCCGGTCAATGCCCGGGGTGCGCCAGACTTCTTTACCTGACGTCTTGTCCAGGGCGACGAGCGCCCCACTCTCGACACTGGCATTGATAATCAGGAGATTCTTATACAAGACGGGCGATGTGGCGGAGCCCCAGCCGTGGGTCCCGCTGCCAACATCGGATTTCCATTGTTCCTTACCATCGAGGTCAAAGGAATACACGCCGTTAATACCCATAAATACATAGAGCGACTTGCCATCGGTGATGGGCGTACTCGTCGCGTAACCGTGACGGGAGTTGTTGCCCCCTTCATATTCCGATTCCGGCATCTTGGCCGCGAATTCCTTTTCCCAGACCACATCGCCGGTAGCCCGGTCCAGGCACAGGAGATGGCGCTTAAGCTTCGTCATATCGCCGGGCGCATCGATGCTTTCCGCATAGCCGGAATAGGACGTGATAAATACGCGCTCACCAAGCACGATGGGACTGGAGCCGCCAGGACCGGGGAGTTCCCGTTTCCAGACCACGTTCTCCGTGGCACTCCACGTGGTCGGCAGGCCTTCCGCGTGGCCAATACCTGCGCTATCGGGGCCACGGAATTGCACCCAGTCCTCGGCTACGGCCGAGTTACTCGCACCCAATAGGGCAAACAAAAACAGAGACGAAGCAATGGCGCTCCGTTGATAAAAATGCGCAGTAAACATGGACTAACCCTTCTTAGCTATCCCGACCCGATTCGATAAAAGCACGAGGCGCCATTCTATACGAAAAACAGGAGGAATAGTCCATAAAAATCATCACCCCACGGGACTGTCAGCCAATTCGCCCCAGCGAATTGGGGACTGTACCGGCAGTACGTCGAGTCGAGTCCTCTAACCCGACCACGGTGTGTCAGCCACACACCCCATGACAAGTTTTCAAAAAATTGAAACGCGCGCGGCCTATTCGACCACGTGCGTTCTATGCCTGCTTTTTATAGATTCGCCCAGCTATTCCTGTTTCTCCTCGCTATCCGCGAACAGTCTCCTGATTGGCCCCATTCGGTGCCAGCATATAAATCCAAGTAGGCAACTTGCCACCCCGAACAGAACAAGTTGCCAAGGCTCGGCCCCATTGCGAAGCAGGTCAGCGCAATCTCCAACGCGGTCAAACATACCGACGCCGAGATACAGGCCATTGGCAATGCAGCTAAATCCGGAAAAGTAGAGGGCGATATGACGGACACGCCGCCGACTGCCTGTTGTCATCAACAGGAGCAACAACGCTGAAGAAACACCACCAATCGGCCCCGCCCAGGCCGTCCAAAGGGGATTTGGGTTTGCCCCAATCTCTGTGTAGGAAAAGCCGAGGAGCGGAATCTGAACACGGATGATTTCCGCACCACTGAAGAGCGCCACGGCCACATGTCCCGCTTCGTGAAAAATCATCATGCCATACCACGAAAAGACGGTAACGATAAGAAAGGTTTTGAATTGGGATATCATGGAAAAAGTATACCCCAATCAGGGCCTCCCATCCCGTAAGTGGTCGACGCTCCTGCTATCACCAAACGTAAAACGCGCGCGGCCAAGTCGACCGCGCGCGTTGTACGCCAAAAACTATGGATTCCCTTTACCTATTCTTTTACCGCCTCGATGGAGCGCAGGTAGGCAATCAGATCCAGGATTTCTCCGCGCTGGAAGCTGTTCAACAGCCCCGTGGGCATGGCCGAAAGGGGAGCCGCTGTCCGAGAGACTATCGTATCTTTGGGAATCTTCACCCCTTCGGTATCTTGAAGCGGGTTGGTAAGAATCCGAACGAATTCGTCCGTCTCTTCGGCAATCAGTCCCAGGTAGGTATCTTCAGCGAGAACATCTTCCGTCTCCACTTTGATTTCCCAGGACTTGTAGTTCTCGTTGATAACGGTGGAAGGCTCAAACATCTCTACGAGCATGGCCTTTGGATCGAGGCGTTCCGCAACACCGGCCAAATCCGGGCCTACTGCGATGTTGCCCTCGCCAACTTTGTGGCAGGAGACGCAGGACGCTTCGGCGAAGGCCTTGGCCCCCCGTTCCAGATCACGATCACTGTCGAGCTTGTCCAGGCCAGGGGCCAATTCCGCCACCGTCCACTCTTTGACGAGTCGACGACCATTACCGGAAATAACCGCCGTAGCCTTGTTGTCGGCCATCCACTTAAGGGGCTCATCGACGACGTGCATGAGGCCGTTCATCAACATCCAATGGCCGGGATAGGTGCAGAGGTATTCGTAGATGGATTTATCGGTAGGAGCAACAAACTCTACCGTCGCCTCCTCCTCTACCGAAAGCATCCCCGTAGTGAACAAGATCTTGTCACTCTCGGGCGTCCAGTCTTTCGCTATGCCCTCTGCGCCGAGCATCATGGATGCCGTGGCAATGGCCGCCGTGGCACCGGGCTTAACCATTACGAGGTTGTGGTCCATCGCATCGGGATTGCTCAAGATGAGACGGACTTTCATGCCTGGGCCAACGGCGAAGGCCTGGCGGTCATATTTCATTTGCTCTTTCAGCGTCTGAATATGAATCACCAGGGTGTCGCCGTCCATGACCGGATCGGGAGACGGTGGCTGATTGCGGAAGTCTTGCGACGCCCGCATGGCCGCTTCGGCATCGTGGGAAGCGTGGGCCATGTGAGACATGTCGACCACGTCACCTTCGCCCAGTTTCCCTTCGATTTCCCACATATACTTGACGCGCTGGGCGGCATCCCGTGCTTTGCGCTCGGGAGAGTTGAGCAAGACCGTCAAGAGGCCTTCATTGACCACGTTGTGCTGTTCATAGACCCAAAGTGCTTCCAGCAGGTGGTGGGCATCTGCCGGATTGGTGCCGTCGAACTGCTTAATCCACTCGGCAGTTGCCGCAACCACTTCATCGGTGTTGTGTTCGCTGATTTCCACCCGCGCACGTTCACGCACGCTGTTGGTGGGGTGCTTCAACACGTCCAGCAGGGCTTCGATGGGCTCTCCATCTACCTTGACCGCTTCCTGCAGCGGACGGCCCGTCGCGATAATGCGGTAGACGCGCCCATGGGCATGGTCACGGCTGGGGTCACGCACGTTGTGCTGCATATGGCCGATAAGGGGGTTGGCCCAGTCGGCCACATAAACGGCACCATCGTCACCGATAGAGAAATCCGCAGGACGGAAGTTACCATCGCTCGACACCAGTAAGTCGTCTGTTTCCGTACCCCATACGGAACCATCTTCTTTGTGGTCCAGGCTGTATTGCTTAATACCCAGGAAGCCGATGGAATTGAGAATGATGAAATTACCCTCGTTCTCTGGGGGAAATTGCTGGCTGGAAAGGATGCCACTGGCCGGTACGGGACGGACAGTCTTTTCGAGAAGCTGGTGCATCTCAAAGCCACCACCACCATCCATGCGCACCTGGAAGGCACGACCCGAGGTAGCATCGGTCGCAAAATGATAGCCCCAGTAGTCGAAGTCTATGCCGTGGGGGTTGGGCGAGTTGTCCGCGTGAAAGGCGAAGCGATAGGTGCGGGGATTAAAGCGATACATTCCGGTCTTTCCGGAAAGACTGGCCACATCCCAGGGGGTTTCCACGTTACTCACATGGAATACACCGCGCTGGTAATAGATATACCCATCGGGGCCGAAGGCGAAATTGTTCGCCGTGTGGTGGGTATCGGCGGAATCGATACCGCTGAAAATGATTTCCCGGAAGTCGGCGTGGTCGTCGCCATCCGTGTCTTTCAAGAACCAGATATTGGGAGCGGAAGCTACAACGACGCCACCATTCCAGAAGGTGAATCCCGTGGGATTATGGATGTGGGCAAAAGAAATCGCTTTATCTGCAACGCCGTCCCGGTCTTCATCCGGCAGAATCAGCAATTGGTCGCGCATTTCCTGGTCGGGCTGCCACTTGGGATAGGTCTGCCAGGCCGCAACCCAGAGGCGTCCCTTGGTATCCATCCCGGTCTGTACGGGATTGATCAGGTCAGGAAACATTTCTTCGGAAGCAAAGAGGTTGGCTTCGAGGCCGGGTGCCAGGGTGAGGGTCTCAACACCCTTGTCGGCGGGCACCGCATCCAAGGAACCATTACCACCATTGGGGCGACTGTCGATGTTGGTGATTACCTGCACCGGATCGGGCACGTTGCTGTCGTCCGGCGGAACAAGCTCGCCTGACGTCGCTTTCCAGATCACCTGGTCGCGATTGGCCGTCATGACATCCAGCATGATGAGCTCGTGCTGCAAGACTTCCCCGTTGGTCTGATCGTCCACGAAGGTCAACGTGGAGCGGCTGCCCCAGACATCGTTACCGTCGGTAGCGCGATACCGGTTAAACCAGCACCAGTTTTTCTCCAGCACTGCCGTATGAATGCCCGCGACGTCTTTGTCGGGAACGGACATGCCCAAGCCTTCAACCAGGGCCTTGCCGATGAGCTGGTTTCCAAGATCGTTGAGATGGACCCCGTTTATCGTGAGGGGTTCAGCATTTGCTTCGTAGAGAATCTGAGAAGCGGCGAAGAGGTCAACGAAGGGCAGCTCCAGTTCGTGGGCTACGCGGGCCATGGCGTCCGTGTAGATAGAGAGCCACAGATTATTCTCGGCACCGTCAGGCAGATCGGGAGAGTCCAGGTTTTCGTGGGCAATGGGAGATACCAGCACCAGGCGGGGAGCGGACTTTCCGTTGTATTGCTTGCCCCCCATGTCTTCGATAAAGGTGATCAGTTGCTGCTTAAAGGTCGCGGGGTCATGGGCAAAGGACTCGTTATAGCCATAGAACGCAAAGATTACGTCCGCGCCGACCAACTTCATACCATCGTCAAAGGATTGAAAGTTTTCATTTCGGGGCCGCAGGGCTACCTGATCCCCCGTGAATCCCATGTTACGAATCACCAGATTCTTGTCGGGGTTGGCCACCTGCAGGTAGGTCTCGAGCCAGCCATCATGCTGCATACGATCGGGCAGCGCATTGCCGATGAATGCGACGTGGTCATTCGCATTCAGTGTGAGCTGAGCACTGGCGATGGGTGCCAAAAGGACCATCACCAACGCCATTGTGCGTAAACCAGACTTCATTACATATTCTCCCATGAGTAAAACGCCTCGGCGTCTATTGCTAGTCGGTATACCGACGATCTATTTTTTTTCTTCCAGCACCAGCGGCGCATCAGGGTCTAAAATCGGTGATTCCCAACCCGCCAGGTCTGCCGGTTTGATGCCCCGTCGAAATTCGGAAAAGCTGAAGGTGCTCGGATGATAGGGACCAACAAAGTCTACATTATTTTCCGCGGTGATGGAATCCTCCATCCCGAGGCACCAGAGGTGGGCATTTACAAGAAGTCGACGAAAGCCTTCGCTGAGGATATCTTCCGAGGCACCCTGGGTAGTCGTAAATATGCGGGCGACCTTACCCGACTTGCTCGTGTAATCCCGGGTCCAGACGACCGGCATCAACTCTTTGGTGGTATCCACGGGGGAATCAATGGTCATCCCATTCAACACGATGCAGCGGGCCAATACCGTACTGCCTTCCATCGGGTCGGCCGTGTAAGCCCCCGCCTGGGTATGCATCGCCGTCACTCCGCGGAGAATGGGGTGCTCCTTGTTGTCCAACTCCGCAGCCAGAATAGAGCTCTGCTCATGATTCTTACCGTAGTGGGTCACCCACGTCTCCCCCAGCACCTGGCGACCGAATCCCATATAGTTGTCTTCCCCGGGATAGCGAAAGTCATAGCTGTAGAACTTTCGGTCTTCGGGTATCTTGAAGGCATGGGTGGAAGTGCGCAATCCGATGATGGGGCCGCCTCGGTCCACATAGTTCACAAAATGCTGCATTTCGTCATCGTCCATGTTGATAAATCGCATGAAGATGACCATGAGGTCGGCTTCTTCCAGAACCTCCAGGCCCCGGAGGTAACTGCTGCCCGGTTGCAAGGTGCCATCGGCGGGATCGATTCCGAAGATAACGGTACATTTGAAGCCATAGTGCTTCGCCATGATGCGGGCCAGGGCAGGGAGAGATTCTTCGCCACGGTATTCGTGGTCAGAAGCGATAAACACAATGTGCTTTCCGACCCCCGGCCCCTCGGTGCCTTCATAGACGACCTGCTGATTGGGTGACTCGGCCCCATAGGTTGTGACGCTGATTGTCAGCATCAGCAGCGTCACAGCGGCATTGCGCAGACTTCGGTAGCTTCCTGAAGGCATTCTCGTGCTCCTTACATCATCGAAGATTCATGAGGTTTCGAAAAGATAGTGGGAGAGCACTATAAGGGGAAGCGCAGCCCTGAGACAAATGGAGACACCTGGGTCGGCGTCTCCGGCCCCTCACACGCGGGTCAGTGGCTCGACGCGTGGGTTCCTGCGACATATCCTGAAGACCATGCCCACTGGAGATTGTAGCCACCGCAGTCACCATCGATATCCAGCAATTCACCGACAAAATAGAGCCCGGGGACGAGTTTTGACTCCATCGTGGTAGATTCCACTTCCGAGACGTCCACACCGCCCGCAGTAACCTGAGAATTCATCCAGGAGCGCGTGCCGGTGCATTTCACCCGCCAAGCCTTGAGGATGCCGATTAATCGCTTGACCTCGTCATCGTCGAGTTGGCCACAGGGCCGTTGCACATCCTCCTGCCCCGCTTCGCTGAACAACACGGGAATCAGACGCTTGTGCAGGAGCCCTATGAGACAGATTTCGAGTGGTTTGTAGGGGGCATGGCCAATTCGCTTACGGATTAGGGTCTCCATACTCTCCATGGTCTCTTCGGGAAACAGGTCGATCCCCACGCTCAATTTGCTGTCGCTGCGCTCATATTCGCCGATGGCACGACTGATATTGAGCACGGGTGGCCCCGAAATGCCGTAGTCAGCAAATAAGAGATCGCCCACCGACGTTCGCATGAGCTCACCGTCTACGTAGGAAGCCACACCGGCATTTCGGACTTTTACGCCCTTCAACCGGGCGAGAAACCAGGCATCCAATTCGAGGGGTACCCGGGAAGGAAAGGTATGGGTCACGTGGTGCCCGAGGGAAGTCGCCATTTTGTGCCCCCCCCCATTGGAACCCAGATTGGGACTCGACGTCCCGCCTGCGGCCACAACGACCTTGTCCGACTTGAAGCTCTGCCCTTCGGAATCGGAGCAGATAAAGCCGCGCTCCGTCTGCTGAATATCCTGAATTTTTATATCGCCGACTTCGCGAATGCCCAACATGGCCATTTCGTAGCGCAACACATCGAGCACATTGGAGGCCTGCCCCGTGATGGGAAATACGCGGCCGTGTTTCACCTCACGCACTTCGATCCCGAGGGCATCAAAAAAAGTCAGGGCCGTCTCGGCACCAAAGGCTGCCAGGGCGGGCAGCATAAACGACGTGTCTGTGCCGTGATAATTGCGCTGGGTGGGCTTGGTGTTGCACAAATTACACTGGCCCGCGCCCGTCGCCAGTAATTTTTTGCCAATCTTGGGCATGCGGTCCACGAGGGTGACGTAGGCCCCACGACGTGCAGCAATGATGGCGGCCATCATGCCGGACGGACCACCGCCGATAACGAGAATCTTAATTTGTTGTGCCATGGATCGTTTGTGTTCCGTTGAAGGTGGCGGTTGGGTAGCGAATTTTCCAGATACCCGACGTAGAGCAGCGCCATAACGAACGGTAAATCGAGGAGAATCACGGCCGTTGAGGCATAAATACGACGGTGAGAAGTAAGCCCGTCCCAAGAGACGATGGGCTATCATATCACGAATATCCCAGGCTCATAAACGTTGGAACTCCCCCAGAGGGGAACCTGCCCCAATATGGGTATATCTGGAAGCGTTGGCGCATGGGCGTTGGTCATTGTGGTAGAATGGGCCCTTCCAAACCGTAACCATTCGCCCGCTGTTCCGGTGTATTCTTTGCGGTTTACGGGCCTTTTGAGAATCGAAACGGGCACGACGTGTGCCATTTAGTTGTGGGTACCCATGATACGTCTTTCCAATCTTGTTCTTCCCCTGGATCACAGTGACACCGACCTGATGGCGGCCATGGCGAGTCGCCTGGCTGTCGGAACCGACCAAATCCAGGATTTTACCGTCTTCCGGCGCAACGTGGATGCCCGTAAAAAGACAAATATCGCGTTGAACTACACCATCGATGTCACGGTGACGGATGAGGACGCCATACTCGGGAAGACGGCCCATGCCCAGAATGTATCCCCCTCGCCCGACACGCGCTATCAACTGGTAGCCGAGGCCGACCCGACCAAAGAGTATGCCCGCCCGGTAGTGGTGGGTATTGGGCCCTGCGGCATGTTTGCCGGCCTCCTCCTCGCCCAGATGGGATTGCGCCCCATCATCATCGAACGGGGCAAGAAAGCTCGGGCACGTTCCAAGGATGTTTTCCATTTCTGGAAGACGGGTGAGCTCAACGAACGCTCCAACGTGCAATTTGGCGAAGGCGGCGCAGGCACCTTTTCGGACGGCAAGCTCACCACCCGCATCAAAGACAAGAAAAATCGCATGCGCAAGGTACTCCAGGAATTGGTCAAGGCGGGCGCACCCGAAGAAATCCTGTGGATCGGCAAGCCCCATATCGGAACCTATAAATTAATCCGCGTCGTTCGGAGCCTTCGGGCCGCCATTGATGCGCTGGGGGGCGAAACCCGCTTTGAAACCCAGGTGACTGACCTCCTCACCGAAGGCGACAAGGTCGTCGGTGTTCAACTCGATTCGGGCGAAGTGATAAAGACTTCTGCCGTCGTCATGGCCGTGGGTCACAGTGCCCGGGACACCTTTTCCATGCTCTATGAGCGGGGCGTCGCCATCGAACAGAAACCCTTCGCCATCGGCGCCCGGGTGGAACACCCCCAGGACCTCGTGGACGTCGCCCAGTTTGGCACCTTCGCAGGCCACCCCCGTGTGGGCAAGGGCGACTATAAACTCGTCCATCATTGCCGCAACGGTCGTACCGCCTACAGCTTCTGCATGTGCCCCGGTGGCCAGGTCATCGCCGCCGCCTCCGAGCCGGGTCGGGTGGTGACCAATGGCATGAGCTATTACTCCCGGGAGGAGGCCAACGCCAACAGCGGATTGGTCGTCGATGTGCGCCCCGAAGATTTTGGCAGCGACCATCCCCTGGCGGGCGTGGAATTCCAGCGCCACTGGGAAGAACTGGCTTTCGCTGCGGGTGGCTCCAACTATCATGCCCCCGGACAGCTGATTAAGGACTTTCTCAAGGGACAAGCCTCTACCGAACTGGGCAGCGTGAAGCCCTCGTATACGCCGGGTGTCAATCCGTGCAATCTGGATACCTGTCTGCCCCCCTATGTGATCGAGGCCATGCGCGAAGCAATTGGTGTATTTGACCGAAAGCTACGGGGCTTTGCCTTGGGCGATGCCGTGCTGACGGGCGTCGAAACCCGCAGTTCCTCCCCCATCCGCATGACCCGGGGAGACGACTTTGAGTCCGCCAATTTCGCGGGACTCTACCCCGCTGGTGAAGGTGCCGGATTTGCCGGGGGCATTATGTCCGCCGCCGTTGACGGCATCAAAGTCGCCGAGGCGGTCGCCCTGAAGCTGGTGGGCCCCCGCGCCGAAACCCACGTCTAAAACACGGCCCTGAAAGCGTTCTCATGATTACACGTCGTACCTTCCTCGCCACCGCCGCAACAGGAATCGCCGGGGCTTCCGCGCTTGTGCATGCCGAAACAGCCCCCAAATTGCGGTGTGCCCCCGTCATCGCCGGGAACCTCTGGTGGTATCACCCCGATTCCTATGCGCTCGACGTGTGGCGGACCATGCTCCTCGAACAGAAGAAACTCGGATTCGACCTCCTCTGGTTGAGCAATGTGACCTCAGCGCTGGATACGGATGAACATACCGCCAAACTGCGCGCCTTGATGGACCACTGTGCGGAACTGGGCTTTCAGGTCATTCTGGATATGGGCTCCACCCCCAACTGGTTCGGCCACCGGGATCTGGATCGCGAGATGGCCCACTGCGGCGGAACCGTCGACAAAATAGGCGCGCTGTTTGGCGAGCACCCGGCCTTTTTCGGGTGGTATATCCCCCATGAAATCTATATGGCCTGGGATGATTTTGCGGTCTACATCGACCAGCTTTACCCCGCCCTGGTCAAGCGGGCAAAATCGGCGGCGGATAAACCCGTTACCCTCTCCCCCTTCTTCATCCTGGACCGGGACCAAATCTTCGGCACCTTCCGCTACAACGAGTCCGACGAATACGGGGCCTATTGGGAGCACCTGATTCGAAAGAGTGGCATCGACATCGTTATGCTCCAAGACAGTGGTGAACACTTCTCCTACGTCACCAACGACATGCGTCGTCCTTTCTTTGAGGCCATGCACGGCGCGTGTAAATCCGCCGGTGCGACCCTCTGGGGCAATGTGGAGTGCGCCGAGTTTCTCTGCGAAAGTCCAGAGAAGTATGTGGAGTTATACGGCAAGATTCACCACGCCGCCGTCAAAGACGCCCCCTGGCGCATCGTCCCTATGGACCGCATGGAAGAAAAGCTTCGACTCGCTGCGGAATTCAGTGAGCGCATCGTGACGTGGGGCTACCAGCAATTTGGAACCCCCTCCCTGGGGGAATCCGCACGGGCATGGAATCAGGAATACGGTGCATACAACCAACGAACCCGCCATACAACGATTTAAGGAGTTCGTTGCGGTCACGGGTGCCCCTGGAGCCTCATCAGGCTGAATGTGGCGAAGCCGCCCGGGCGGCTGTTGCGCTTTCCGCCACGTGTGTATTAAGGTTAGCGGCATTCTACCCCACCTTAGCGCAGAGAACCCATCGGAGACCTATCTAAAATGCGAAAACTCCTCTATCTTTCAACCCTCGCCCTGCTTGCTACCTCCTTCAGTTGTCTGGCGTCCGATTTTGAGACGCCGGTTGTCAAACGCTGGACCAAAATGGAAAAAAATGACGACGGCGAAATGAAGGAAGTGAAATACATGACCATTGATGGCATCATGGTCCATGAAGAAGACCCGAAGATTCAGCCCCAACCTCCCGTCGTGACTCCGGGCCCCGCACAGGTAGGTGACTTCATCACCGCCGCGCCGTCAGATGCTATCGTCCTTTTCGACGGCTCCAATCTGGACCAGTGGACCTCAACCGAAGGCAAGCCCACCAAGTGGATTCTTAAAGACGGCGCCATGCAGCCCACACCGGACTCGGGGTATATTCAGTCCAAACAGGAATTCGGCTCGGTCCAGCTTCATGTCGAGTTCGCCACCCCAGTCAACGTCGAAGGAGACGGACAGGGTCGGGGCAACAGCGGGGTATTCCTCATGGGTGAATACGAGGTGCAGGTGTTGGACTGCTACAACAACACGACCTATCCCGACGGACAGTGTGCTGCCCTCTACGGCCGTATGAAGCCCCTCGCGAATGCCTGTCGCAAGCCCGGCGAATGGCAGAGCTATGACATCGTGTTTCACCGTCCAATCTTTGAAGGCGACAAGGTCGTAAAACGGGCCACCTTCACCGTCGTGCACAACGGCGTCCTCGTGCAAGACCACGTAGCGCTTACAGGCGGCACCGGTTGGGAAGGGGGCAACTCCATCAGTGAATATGTCCCCCACGGCGACAAAGGCCCTATCAAGCTCCAGGACCACGGCAACCCCGTCCTGTTTCGCAACGTATGGGTTCGTGAATTGAACGACTGAGCCGTCTGCGTTACCATCCAGCAAAGAATTCCCAAAGCCCGACACGCCCCTACCGCCGTGTCGGGCTTCTCTATCCCTTACGACTACGACGACGAAACCTTCAGGAGATTCCCCGATGACCGGCGAAACTATCAAACATAAATTGCACCAGGGCGAACGGGTCTATGGCACCCACATCGCCAGCCTGATGAATCCCCTCGCGGCGGCCATCGCCACGGGACTGGAACTCGACTTCGCCTTCATCTGCACGGAACACATGCCAGTCGACCGCACAGAAGTCGCCATGATGTGCCAGTTTTACAAAGCCCATGGCATCTCCCCCATCGTGCGTGTTCCTGATCCCAACCCGACCGCAATCTGTATGGCCACCGACGGAGGCGCGGAAGGTATCGTAGTACCCTATGTGGAGACGCTGGAGGAAGTAAAACGCATCGTGGCCGCCGTTAAGCACCGCCCGATAAAGGGCAAACTCCGTGACGACGTCCTGGCCGGGCGGGCAGCATATCCCGAGAAGACCCGCGCCTTTCTCGAAACATTCAACACCCACAACTATGTCATTATCGGCGTGGAAAGCGTTACCGCCATCGAGAACCTCGAGACGCTCATCGTGGGCACCGGCGTGGATGGCGTCTTTCTCGGCCCCCACGACATCACGACCTCCATGGGTATTCCTGAAGAATATGACAACCCCCTGTTCATCGATGCCATTGTGGATGTAATCACCCGGTGCCGGACAAACCAGGTGGGTGTGGGACTCCACTTCAAGTTGCTCCATCTTGGCGATGAGGTGTTAACACGCATGCTGGACGCGGGCATGAACTGGATCATCAATGGGGCCGATGTCACCATCATGCGCGACGCTATGAATGAGCAATTGGGTAAGATTCGCTCCCTGGCTGGTGACGCGCCCTACGGGAAAGCTGAGACCACGGCCACCGAGCGTACCGACAAATCGTGCATTGAATAGGTGCCAAGTTGACGATATGTCGACGTCTTAAAAGCAACGTGCCTTCGGCCCGGGGCAGGCGGGCCGCCCACCTTAGGCGCGTCCAAGACCTGCGCTCCAAATGGTCACAGGCTGCGTTAAGCGACAGTGGCCAAGCCAACGGTACGTTGGCCATTTGGAGGCGCTTGTGTACGCTGCCGAGACTATCGAGCTGAAATTGATCGAGATCTACCTTCGAATATTTAGCAACCACCGGCAGAGCCAGGGGTATGAGGAAAGCCCCTGAAAGGGGCTGTTAAGTCCACGAAGTGGGCGA
>CAXBPH010000113.1:0-20573 GCA_963977445.1 uncultured bacterium
GGGCGGCGCGATGTTCTGCGGCGCTGTGGACCAGCCATTCCGGTTTCTCAAAGGTGTAGTCCATGGTCGGCGTGGTGCCTGCCGGTCCAAACCAATTCGGGCGTTCGAGGCCCATCTTAACCCCAAAGTATGCCCCGGCTGCCGCCAGCCTGTCGTGGAGCGGGCTTTGCCGCACGTTGCGGCTCGTTTCCGGTTCCCGGTTGGGCCAGGCCATTTGATAGTGCAACCCGAGCACTTCACCCACCCGTCCGCGGAGGTAGGCGCGGTTGTTGTGGAAGGGCATGAAGCGACGGATGTCGACCGACCATAAATCCATGGTCGCTTCACCGGCCACAATCCATTCGGCCAGATATTTTCCGGCACCACCCGCACTGGCGATACCGACCGAGTTAAAGCCCGCACCGACGAAGAGTCCCTGCACTTCGGGCGTTTCGCCCAGTAAAAAATTGTTATCCGGCGTGAAGCTTTCGGGGCCATTGACAAACTTCGGAAATTCGGCGGTCTCCAACACGGGCATTCGATGACGCCCTGCCGCCAACGGCTCGGCGAATTTTTCCCAATCGGCTTCCAGCAGAGAAAACGAAAAGGGTTGGGGAATGGGGTCGGCCGTCCAGGGTTTCGATCGATTCTGAAAGGCACCCAGCATGATGCCCGCTCCTTCGCCGCGGAAGTAAATCTGCGCGTCGGGATCCCGCCCACAAGGCAAGTCGTCCCGACCGCCAGGGACCGGTTCGCTGACCACATAGTGGTGTTCCACCGGGTGCAGCGGCAGCGATACGCCAACCCCTTTGGCCAGCTGACGACTCCACATGCCCCCGCAGAGGACAACATATTCAGCGTTAATCGTCCCGCGACCCGTGCGGACACCGACAATCCGTTCCTCTTCGACGAGGAGTTCGGAAACGGGGGTGTCCTCAATTATTTGAATCCCGTGATTGCGCGCACCTGCCGCGAGGGCCAGGGCCGTCTGTTCCGGGTTTACTTTGCCGTCGTGGGGCAGCCACACGCCACCGAGGAGATCCTCGGTGCGCAGGTCAGGCCAGTATTCTCCGGCTTTGCTCGCGCTGATAAGCTGGGCTTCGACACCGAAGCGTTCGGCCATGGAGGCGGTTCGGCGCAGCTGGGTCATGCGGGCCGCGCTCTGGGCCACGATCAGACTGCCCACTTCTTTCCACCCGGTGGATACGCCCGTTTCTGCTTCAAGGCGTTGATAGAGTTCCACGCTGTACTTATTAATCTTGGTCAGACTGTTGGACGTGCGCAATTGGCCAACCATGCCCGCCGCATGCCAGGTGGTACCACCGGCGAGTTTTGCCTGTTCCAGCAGTACCACATCACGCCACCCCAGTTGACCAAGGTGATAGGCCACACTGCACCCCGCAATACCGCCACCCACAATGACGACCCGCGCTCGCTCCGGGAAGGCAAGCTCCTCCAGTGCCGGGGCTACTTGTGGTGTATCGCCAGTTTCATCGGGTATATCTGCCGCAGGGGGCTCGCTAAACATCGGTACTGAACCTTTCCATGGTGTTGGTCGTCAAATTGGGCACCGTTATGTGGAATATAACACGGGCAGCGAAGCGGGTCCACCGTCGAGGTGGGGGAAGAGCAAGACACGGAAGCGGTCATCATTAACGTACCGGCATCTATTTGAAGGGAATCAATGAAGCGGGTTTGTCTTCGGAGAGCGGGACGTTCCATAATTGCCTTCACGACATCTATTCCCAAACCCCTTGGAACGAATCCCGCCGTTGAAGATATTGCATGTCTATAAGGACTATGACCCGCCCGTGCGCGGGGGGATAGAAGGCCATGTGGCCCGCCTATGTCGATACCAGCAACAATGGGCTTCGGTAGAAGTGCTGGTCTCCAGCCAATCCCGACATACCCGAAAACGAATTCACGAGGGCATTCCCATTACGGATGTAGGGACCATGGGGCGTTTTCTACAGACCCCGCTCAGTCCTGCCCTCCCGTGGCACCTCTATCGGAGCGATGCCGACGTGATTGTGCTCCACCTGCCCAATCCCACCGCTGAAATTGGCTGGCTGCTCGCCCGATCGCGCGCTGCACTTGTTGTTCGTTATCATAGCGATGTCGTTCGTCAGGCGTCGGCCATGAAGGTCTATGGTCCGATCCAGCATCGTCTGCTCCAAAAGGCCGCGTTGATCCTGCCGACCTCGACCCCTTATCTGGAGACGTCGCCCGTGCTGGCCCGCCATAAAGAACGATGTCGTGTGGTGCCCCTGGGCATCGAAACGGAAGCCTTTGCCGCCGCAGCCCCCGAAGATGTGGCGGAACTCCACGCCCGATACGGATCGCCGTTTGTGCTCTTTTCCGGTAAGCATCGCTACTACAAGGGGCTCTCCGTCCTCGTGGATGCGGCAACGTCTATCGGGGCCCCGGTCGTGATTGCCGGAGACGGTCCAGAACGGGCGGCATTGATGGCCCAGGCCCAGGCCAAAGGGGTAACCATCCACTTTCCCGGCCCCCTCAGCCATGAAGAACTCGTCGCCCACCTCCACGGTGCTGCCGTATTTGCCTTTCCCTCTGTAGCCCGGAGCGAAGCCTTTGGTATTTCGATTATGGAAGCCCACGCATGCGGCTGTCCCGTCGTCGCCACCCGATTGGGCACAGGCGTAGAGTTTATCAACGAAGACGGCAAGACCGGATTCAACGTGCCCCCCGGGGATGGGCAGGCCCTGGCGGACGCCATCAATACCCTCCTGGATGACGAGGGCCTTCGCCAACGGATGGGAGACTACGCCCGTCAACGGGTGAAGACTGATTTTCACATCGCGAAAATAGCGGAGCAGGAGTGGCAGTGCTATCGGGAGGTCGCTCCATGTTAAGAGAAGTGACCTACCTGACCTATGGGTACTGTTTCCTCCTCGCGGCCCTTTGTGCGGCCGGGACTACGGAACTCATGCGCCGGCTCGCGCTTCGTTGGCAGGTATTGGATCATCCTGGGAAACGTAAAAACCAGACGGAGCCCGTGCCCCTGCTCGGGGGCGTTGCGGTTGTGGCGACCCTATACACGGTATTGCTCGTTCATCTGTTTTTTTTCATACTCCTGGATCAGGTCGGCATCGCCCAAGTTCAGGGAGTCCTCCATGGTGCCCTGGGTCCCGGTGGGGCACTCAAGCTCTTTGGAATTCTTCTGGGCGGACTCATCATTTTCGCCCTGGGCCTGCTCGATGATTTCAGGGCCTTGCGTCCCCTAAGCAAATTGGCGGGACAAGCCCTTGCCGGGTTGGTCCTCGTGCTCTGCCATGTGCGGATAGAACTGTTTGTCCTTTCCAACGTCTGGCTTTCCTGCGTAGTAACGATTTTCTGGGTCGTTTTGCTCATTAATGCCATGAATTTTCTCGACAATATGGATGGTTTATGCGGTGGAGTATCCCTTATCGCGGCCCTTTCATTTTTTCTGTGTGTATTGCCCTTCGAACCCATGGTGCATTTGTTAATCCTCCTGTTTGCCGGGACCATCGCCGGGTTTCTCTTCCATAATCTGAGCCCTGCCCGCATCTATCTGGGCGACGCCGGTTCCATGTTTTGTGGCTACTTCCTCGCGACCATCGCCGTGCTGGGAACCTTTCACGTGGAAGGCACCCCCCGACTGGCCGTCGCGTCGCCCCTTCTGGCCCTGGCGGTTCCCCTGTTTGATATGGTGAGCGTTGTCTATATTCGCTGGCGGGCGGGTGTACCCCTGATGGAGGGGGATCAGCGTCACTTTTCTCATCGTCTGGTTGCGTTGGGCATGTCGCCCCGGCAGGCGGTAGAATTCATATTCCTCGTCGCCGCCATCATCGGCTTGGGCGGTGCGTTGCTGCCCCGGTTGGACGTGGGAGGGACGGTCATCATCCTTGTTCAGACACTGGGAGTCTTTTTGCTCATCGTGCTGTTAATGGGCGCGAGTCAAAACAAGGGACGTGGACGTTGACCAGGAAAAGCATTGAGACTCGGGGAAGGGTTGTTGCGGATGGAGACGTGGAGACATCGAATTCCATTGGCTGGCCCGCAGCGTTTGCTCGGCCGAAGGACGCATTAATCGCCGGGGGCTGTCTGCTGACCTGGGGCGGCATCCTCGCCATCCTCGCCATGGGAAACCAGCTGCTCTATTTGAAACAGCTTATCCTGATCATTGCCGGTGCCCGCGTACAACCCTTGATCAGCGCCGAGTCACTTCAGAGTGCCGATATTGCCGTAGTTCTCTTTTGTGCCCTCATGGTCGTCGCTGCAGGCTATGTTCATGTGTCGGTGGGGCTGGCCGTTGTGCTGGCCCTTCGCCCCTGGCTGGATGGTTTCACCTATCCTGCCGACAATGCGTATTTTCTCTGGGCTTCTTTTTATCTGCTTGGCCTGTGGGGCATTCGGCAGTATCGCGACCCCAAACCCTTTCGCGGGACCCTGCCCCTGATGCTGCTGGGGGCCTACCTGCTCTATGCGACCGTGGGGGCCCTTGCAAGCATACAGCCCTACTCGACCTATATTGATTCGCAATTGTGGCTGGGTTACGGGGCCTTGTTGTTGGTGACCATCAATGGCACGTCGGGCTCTCCCCAGGCCCGGGGCGTTGTGATGTTTGGGCTCCTCCTGGGCGTATTGGGCCAGGCACTATTTGCCTTTCCCCATCTGTACTACGTCTTGCCCTGGCTACGGGAAAGCCTGCAAAGCAATCCCGAGATGCTGTCCCGGTGGTTCAAGGGCGCGACGGAGTTCACCCCGGAACTGGCGCGCCGTTTTAATCTTAATCGCGCTTTCGCCAGTATGGTGTTTCCCAATGCACTGGCCGCCCTGCTGCTGCTGGGAATACCAGTTGCCGCCGCCTGGTTGGTGGAGGGAGTCCGTGGATGGCGCGCGACACGCTCCCGCAGTAAGCCCACAGAACCAGCGAGATTCATGACCATGCTCGTGGTCGCCGTGCCCCTGTACGTGGTCGTTGCCTTAGTCGCCTTTGCCTTGGGGTATTTGTGTCTCACCTACAAACTACAACGTTGGCCCTGGTTTGGGAGTGTAGAGAACCTCGCCGTGTTAAGTGCGATTATCGCCGCCCTGCCCACGACCGCATTTCTACTCGCGGGTCGCCACGGTGGCATGGAACATGGCCTCCGCGTACTGCAGACGCTGTTGGGGCTGTTCGCCACCCCCCTCATGATTGGCGCCCTTTGGATTACTTATTCCCGGGGCGCCATGCTCGCCCTGATGCTTTCAACCCTCATCACGGTGGCCCTTCTTTGGCTCGGTCGCCGGAAGGGAAGCGTACGAAGCACCTCCATATCCTCGGTGGCATCGTTACTGCTGTTGCTGACGATGGGGGGGGGCGTGCTCCTCGCAACGATGCTGCCTGGAAAGGCCCTCGCGGCCAACGATGCGGAGACGCCCGCGCGGACCGTTCAGGCAGAGGGGATGGACATGACCATCACCGAGATGGCCAATCCGGCCTCCTTCTCCGCACGTCTGGGCTATTGGCGCGTTGCCCTTCGCATTGTCAGGGAGCATCCCCTCCTGGGTGTCGGCCTGGGTAATTTTGGAATGGCCTATGGCCCGGAGCAGGATATCGACGCGGGGGACGTGCGCAATGCCCATAGTGTGCTTCTACAGAATCTGTGCGAGGTGGGGATCCCCGGCTTCTTGCTCTTTGTTGCCTTCTGGGGATATTTCCTCTGGCGGGCGCTGCAGCGGCTGCGCGACAGATCCACGCCGCTGGATCTCAGCCAGGTGGCCCTTATCGTCAGCCTGCTGGCTTTCTTGATTCACGCCACCATCGATATTAATTTTTCCCACCCGTCCCTGGTGATGATGGCGATGGCCGCGTTGGGTCTCTTCTACGGAAGGAATTTGCCCTCCGAGACTTCGGGCCAAGACTGGGGAAGACGGGCAGGTGCCATGGTCCTCGTGTTGGGTGCTGCAGTATCCTCCGGGGTGGTGATGCGGCCCTTTCTGCAAAGTCTGGGGCTCAACGGTGGGAAATTTATTAACGTAAGCGACCGAAACTGGACCGTCCAGCGACAGGACGCGGCCCAGGTTCTCATCGTGCAGAGCGCAATCTGGGCACGAAATGGAAAAGAAGGGCGACCGCCCCAATTACCCTTGAGTGAAATGGCCAGTCTCATTCCCGATACGAAACAGGTATATTCGCTCGCGAAAATCTTCGCGCCCGATAGTACTGGTGCCTGGCGGGAAGTGGGGCCCACCGATCCCATCTACGGAAAACCGGTAGCCGAAATAAAACGCCCCTGGGATACCCACGCCATTGCCATGGAACGACTGGAGCAATGGGCCGATGAAATGGCCTTTCTCGACGCCCGCTTTCCCCACGACCCTTTTCTGGCGCTGACCCTGAGTCGCATCTACAAACTTATGGTCGAGCAGGCATCCGAACGGCAGGCTGATCGCAAGGAAGGCTATATTTCCAAAATGGAACGGTGGGCACAGGTGGCCCTGCATCGTAGTCCCCTGTTCAAGGATTCCCACCAGAATATGGCGTGGGTCTATTGGACCATGGCACCCTATCGGATGGGTCAGGAAAGTATTGATTGCTATATGAAGGCCCTTGACGAATTTGAGCGAGCCCAGGAATTGGGCCACCTGGAGCCGGGGTACTACTTCGCCTACGCGGGGGCGCTGGAAGCCATCGGTAAGTCCTATGGGACCCAGGGTCTGACCGACGAGGCCACCCGTTACGCAACCCAATCGGCCGAAATTCACGCTGCCGGCGAAGCCATACAGCGTGAGCGATGGGGGCGAGGCTTGCAATAGGCCTTTCGCACCCGTATTATGTACGGCTAACTCACTGCGAACAAAGTGTTTGCTTAATCCAAAGCTGAAGAGGTACCAGGTTATGTCGGCCAGACTGGATGCGTTACGGGCGGAACTCAACGCCCACGATTGTGACGGTTTTGTCAGTTTTTTCCCATCCGCCAATGAATATTTGACGGAATTTCGGGGAAGTACCTCCGCCGTGTTGATTACCCGGAAATCGGCCATACTCCTTTGTGATTTCCGCTACACGGAACAGGCCGGCGAGCAAGTGACCGCTTTCGAGGTGGAAGAAGTGACCGGGGCCATCGAAACCCGAGCAGGAGAGTATCTGCAACGGATGGGGGCCACTGCCGTAGCGCTGGAACCCGGCACCCTTACGTTGGCCCAAAGCGCCACCTTTGAAAAAGCCTTCGGTCGAGCAGCGATTTCTGTGCCCGGCATCGGCGTAAATGCCCGTCAGGTGAAGTCTCCCGAAGAGCGGGAAAAGCTCCGGGCATCCTCGCAACTGGCAGAGGCTGCCCTCGAATCCGTGTTGCCGCTCCTGGTTGAAGGTTACACCGAGGCCGAGTTTGTCGCACAGTTGGAATTTGAATTCAAAAAACGGGGGGCCCAGGGGGCATCTTTCGACCCCATCGCACTCTTCGGTTCCCGCAGCTCCCTTCCCCACGGAATGCCCGGAAAAAAAGGCCTGGAGCGTGGTGATATCGTTCTACTGGACCTGGGTTGTATCCTCGAAAGTTACTGTTCAGACTTGACTAGAACGTTTGTATTCGGTACCATCCCCGGAACATGGTTTGAAGAGATCTACCATGTGACCCTTACCGCCCAACTGGCCGCGCTTGATGCGGTTAAGCCGGGTGTGACCTGTCGCGACGTTGATGCTGTCGCTCGGGATATTATTGCAGACGCTGGCTATGGCAAGTATTTCGGCCATGGATTGGGGCACGGCGTCGGCTTGGAAATCCACGAAGCACCGCGATTGAACCAACATTCTGACACGATATTGGAACCCGGAATGGCGGTTACCGTCGAGCCGGGCATCTATCTGCCAGGCAAGGGTGGGGTGCGAATTGAAGATCTGGTATTGGTTACAGACTCGGGTTGCGAGATTTTGACGCAACTTCCAAAGGAATTGAAGGTACTCGGTTCATGAGCATATCAACGTCTGACTTTCGAAACGGACTTGTCGTCGAGAGCGACAAGGGCCTGATGGAAATCGTTGAGTTCCAGCACGTAAAGCCTGGCAAAGGTCCCGCCTTTGTCCGCACCAAATTTAAATACCTCCTGTCGGGACGTGTCATTGAAAAGACGTACCGTTCAGGTGAAAAGTTTGAGGAAGCCCGCGTAGAATCTCAAACGTGGCAGTACCTCTATAATGATGGTGACCTTTTCCACTTCATGCACAATGAAACCTTTGAACAGCTTGAAGTCGGAAAAGAACTGGTGGACGAAAATGCCCGTTGGATGAAGGAAAATTCCAATGTCACCATTTTGTTTCACAATGGCAAAGCTATCGCCCTGAGTGTGCCGCTCAGTGTAGAACTGACAATCACAGAGTCCGATCCAGGCGTGCAGGGGGATCGCTCCTCCGGTGCGACCAAGCCGGCTACCCTGGAGACAGGTGTCACGATTCAAGTGCCCCTGTTTCTGGCGGAAGGTGATGTAGTGAAAGTAGATACACGCACGGGCTATTACCTGGAACGTATCAACAGCTAGTTGGTACACAACAGGTGCAATGGGATGGGTTGAGCGACTTATGTCACATGCACCGTCCATGATGGAGGGTATATTTCGTGGATTTAACCGATATTAAAGAACTTGTCAGCTTACTGGAATCTTCCGAGCTGTCCGAATTAGAGATAGAAGAAGAAGGTCGTCGTATTCGATTGACCAAGCGCCCTGAGCCCATGATGGCCCCGACGACCGTGTCTGTCCCGGCTTCCGTGGCCGCTGCGCCCGTTGCCCCTGTGGCCGCGCCCGCTGCAGCGCCAAGTGCGCCCGCTGAGCTGACCCTGGCCGACGAAGGCCTCTTGTCCGTGGATTCGCCCATGGTGGGGACCTTCTACGTGTGCCCCGCGCCTGGTGAGCCGTCCTATGTTCAGTTGGGTGATACCATCAGCGCTGAGCATACCGTGTGCATCGTCGAGGCGATGAAAATCATGAACGAAGTCGCAGCGAAAGTCGCTGGGACCGTGGAGCGCATCCTGGTAGAAAACGGTGAACCGGTAGAGTTCGGACAACCGCTTTTCGCCATTCGCCCCGCTTCCTGACGACGAAAGAGCTACCACTATGTTGCGACGAGTATTAATTGCAAATCGGGGCGAGATTGCGGTCCGAGTAATTCGGGCGTGTCGGGAGATGGGCATCGCATCGATTGCCGTCTATTCCACCGCCGATGAAGATTCATTGCACGCCGCGTTGGCCGATGAGAGTATCTGCATCGGACCACCCGAGCCGAGCAAGAGCTATCTCCACATCCCCAGTATCATATCTGCTGCCGAGATTACCGATGCCCAGGGTATCCACCCCGGTTACGGTTTCCTTTCGGAAAGCACCAAATTTGCCAATATCTGCGCTGATTGTAATATAAAGTTTATCGGGCCATCGCCTGAGGCTATTTCACTCAGTGGGGATAAGGCGGCGTGTCGCCAGGCCGTGAAAGCGGCAGGTGTGCCCGTGGTGCCCGGTAGTGAAGGACTCGTTACCGATCCCGAAAAAATCCTCGAGATCGCCAAGGAAATCGGGTATCCGCTCCTCGTCAAGGCCGCGGCCGGCGGTGGTGGTAAGGGCATGCGTATCGCCCACAACGATGCCACGCTGAAACACTCCATTACCATGGCCTCCAATGAAGCGATGGCTGCATTCGGTGATGGTGGCGTCTACATGGAGAAATTCCTCGAAAACGCCCGCCACGTTGAAGTGCAAATCCTTGCCGATGAGCATGGCAAAATCGTTACGCTGGGTGAGCGCGAGTGCAGTATCCAGCGTCGTCACCAGAAGCTGATCGAGGAGTCGCCGTCGGTTGCGCTGAGCAGTTCCCTGCGCTCTAAGATGTGCAAAGCCGCGCTCCGTGCCGCAAGGGCGATTAACTACACCAACGCGGGCACCGTAGAATTTCTCCTTGCCCCCAACGGTCAGTTTTACTTTATCGAATTTAATGCCCGCATCCAGGTGGAGCATCCCGTGACCGAGCAGGTAACAGGAATCGACCTGGTTCGCGAACAATTGCGTATCGCTTCCGGCGAGCCCCTGGGCTACAGTTCCGTGAAAACCAGCGGTGCCGCAATTGAAGCCAGAATCTATGCCGAAGACCCGGAAAGGAACTTTATGCCGAGTCCAGGTATAGTTAAGAGTTGTCACATGCCTGGCGGTCCCGGGGTTCGGGTGGATACCCATCTCTTCGCTGGCTATGAAGTGCCTCGCTATTATGATTCACTCCTGGCCAAGGTGATTGCCACCGGAAAAGACCGGGATCAGGCCATCGAACGACTCGGGGGTGCCTTAGATGAATTTATTGTGGAGGGGGTTAATACCACGGCAAAACTGTGCGCGCGCATTGTCCGGGGTGACCGCTTCCGTCGGGGGGACCTTGGTCCTGATTTAATTGACGAGTACGTGAACACGAGCGGCTGATCGCCAGACGTGCCACTGAATGGAACGTGGGTCGTTCGCTTGCTCGTTGTCGCCGGGGTTCCTGAATACGGGGTCCGGAATACGAATGCGACGTGTGTGCATAGCGCGGTACACATGGCGAGACGTGTGCAAGGTCGGCCCCCATGGGGCGCCCCGCGAACAATTGCTTGAAAAGGAGCAAGTCCCATGAAACTGTTCATCCTGAAGCTGCTCAGCCTGATTGTACTCAGCCTGGGCGTTCTTTCGCTTTTCTTTGTCTTGGGAATATCTGAGGTTACGGGTTACGTGGCCGAGTTACCCGCACAGATTGCGGAGTTCCAGAAAACCCTTCCCGATTCCGTTTCCTGGGCACTGGATCTCAAGATTCTGTGGCTCATCGGTTCCATTGCCGCCATTGTATTTGGTGTCTATGGATTCCTGCCTCGGACCTCCAAGTGGAAGAAGCCCAAGAAAATTTCCTACGACGGACCCCACGGCCAGGTGATGATTCAACTCGACACGGTGGAGCAGTCCCTCAACCGGGTTCTCGCCCGCATGCCGGAAGTGAAGAAGATTGACGTCGTCGTAGAGCCCCGGGACGGTGGTCGAAGCGCGCTGATCAAGGCCAAGGCCGTGTTGCAGCATCAGCCCGGTCAAAATGCCCGCGCCATCGCCGGTCTGGTAAGCGATTACATCGCCGAAACGGCCACCAAAATGCTCGGCCTGGAAGAACTGGCCACCATCGAGCTCAACGTGACCGGAATCAACGTAAATTCCCGGAAATCGAGTAAAGAGATCCGAAAAGAGAGCCTTACCCACTCGGGTAATGCTCCTGTGGAACTGCTGGAAGCTTCGCCCAAGCCCCTGGGCCTTTCGGCTCCTGGCGAACCCCTCGGAAGTGGCCCACTGGAAGAAGAAATCGACGAAGACGGCACGGTGGATGCCAACGCCGTGGATTCGGCCGAAGAAGAGTCCAAGAAGGCCGCTGCCCGCTCGGAACTGCTGGAACCCTTGAGTCTCCACAATATCCACGAAGATGCCCGGGAAGACGAAGAAGCAGAAACCGAAGCTTCGGTTGAGCCGACTGACGATGCTATCGAAGACGACGAAGAGACCCCGAACATTGTATATCACAGCGTCGAAGGGAGCCGTGCCAACGCCTCGGTCGTTCCTGAGCCCCTTGGCGACCTGAGTGACGAGACCGAAGAAGCGGAAGAAGACGAGATAGCGGAATCGGTAGACGAAGAAGTCGGCGAAGAAGTCGGCGAAGTAGAATTTGATGTTGAAGTGCCCGAATTCCTGCCCGACGCCGAAGAGAGCCAGGAGGAGACTGAAGCGTCTGCCCCGGTAATCTCCCCTTGGGCATCCGTAGCCAATGACGATGCCAGCGACGACGCCGGCACCGCCAACAGCGTTGACGAAGATGCCGTGGCCGTTACGCCCATCGAAGAAGAGGCGGCAACGCCATCTGCCTGGGCTACCGAAGAACTCGGCGAAACGGAAGACGAAACATCGGTAGCGGATGATGACGAAGCAACGCCATCCAATCTGTCCGACAGCGAAGCGACCGATTCCATCATGGGTGACCTCGATGGTGAAGACGACGAAGTAGTCATGGGCGAGATTCCCGAATTTGAAGAAGAGCAGGGTGAATCCACCGGTGATGCAGAAGTTGCGAATGAAGGTGAGGGCGAAGGGGAGAAAAAGCGCTGGGGTTGGTTTAACTAATCACAGTACGCCCCGTTTTTGGTGATATTCATTTCGACCCGGAGCATGGTTTTCCGTGCGCCGGGTATTTATTATGCGAAGCCATTTTCGCAGGAGTAAATCATGCTGACAAAACGGATTATACCGTGCCTGGATGTAGCCGACGGACGGGTCGTCAAAGGCGTGCAGTTTCTTGGCCTGCGAGACGCCGGCGATCCCGTCGAAATTGCCAAGCGCTATGACGACGAAGGTGCCGACGAGCTGGTCTTTCTCGACATTCAGGCCTCCACGGACAACCGCAATACCATGCTGGACGTGGTCTCCAGAACGGCAGAGCAGGTCTTCATGCCGCTCTGCGTTGGTGGTGGCATCCGTACCCTGGAAGATATACGGCGTATGCTCAACGCCGGGGCCGACAAAGTATCCATCAATACACCGGCCATTCAGGATCCCGAGTTTGTAAACCAATCCGCCTCCCGTTTCGGTTCCCAGTGCATCGTTGTTGCCATTGACGCCAAAAAGCAGCCCGATGGCACCTATATCGTCAAGAGTCACGGTGGCCGGGAGGGGGGACGGGCGACGGCCCTTGAGCCCATTGCCTGGGCGAAAGAAGTAGAATCTCGCGGTGCGGGAGAGATCCTCCTGACCTGCATGGATGCAGACGGCACGAAAAATGGCTACGGTATTGAACTGACCCGCGCCATATCGGAAGCGGTGAGTATTCCCGTTATCGCCAGTGGGGGAGCCGGCACCCTGGAGCACCTGCGGGAAGCGTTGGTCGAAGGAAAAGCGGATGCCGCACTGGCAGCGTCCATCTTTCATTTTCAGGAATTTACCATACAGGAAGCCCGGGACTACCTTGCAAAGCATGGCGTTCCTGTGCGATCCTAATACTTGGTTTGTGTGGGCTGTTGGTGTGGCTTTGTATCCGGTGCCCAACGCAAATCGCTCTCAAATAGTACGTGGTAGATGGTATTGCGATGTGCAAAATGCGCATGGGGCAACGTAAAGGTATACACCTTCCTATCTGCCAACCGGACCCGAGTGGAGTGACTCACAATGCAACTACATCGTTACACGGACTGCCGTCGATGGCGTTGCCACACTCCCTGCTGCTGAGCCCGTCTCCCAGCATTCCCCCTGTTTTTCTGATCAATAATGTACCTGTATTTTCCCGGCTGCCGGGACACCGTCTATGAAGGAGTGTGACCCCATGATTCTTGATGACCTGCTCAAATACGATGCAAATGGCCTCGTTTGTGCCGTCATTCAACACCACAAGACCGGCCAGGTCCTTATGGTGGGCTACATGAACCGCGAATCGCTGGGAATTACCATCAAAGAAAAGAAGGCCTGTTTCTGGTCCCGTTCTCGTCAGACACTCTGGCTTAAGGGCGAAACCTCGGGCAATGTGCTCCACGTCAAGGAAATGCGTATCGATTGTGATGGCGACGCCTTGGTGCTGCAGTGCGACCCCGTGGGCCCCACTTGCCACACCAATGAAACCAGTTGTTTCTATCGACTCGTAAATGACGATGAATCCTTGAGCCTGGCCGGCGACGGCGTGGCTGCGGAATAGCCGGGCGCTGACCCGGAAGAAGAGGGAACAGATCCATGCTCCATCCATCACTGGATGAATTTCGCGCGGTGGCAACGCCTGGCGCACTGGTGCCCGTCTATCGGGAAATACTCGCAGATTTGGAGACACCCGTCTCTGCCTACATGAAAATAGCCCAGGGACAATCCCACGCCTTCCTGTTGGAAAGCGTAGAGCAGGCTGGTTCCCTTGGGCAGTACTCCTTCATCGGGGCCAACCCGTCCATCATATTTCGGGCAAAAGGCACGGCAGTCACAGTTATCCGGGGGGGAGACGAAGAAAACTACACGTCAGAAAATCCCCTCCATGAACTTCGTAAAATCATGGCCGATTATCAACCCGTAGAAATGGCCGGATTACCCGAATTTCATGGCGGTGCCGTGGGCTATCTCTCTTATGATCAGGTCCGTTTCTTTGAGACGTTACCCGATGAGAATCCAGATACCCTGAACCTGCCCGACCTGTATTTCGTGATCACGGACACCATGCTCCTCTTCGATCACGTCAATAATCTCATCAAGATTGTTTCCAATGTCCATGTGGATGACAATACCGACGCGGCCTATGCGCGGGGGATTGAGAAAATTGCGGCCCTGGAAGCCCAGCTGAAGCAGCCGCTGAGTGACGTCATGGTTACCCCCAAAGCCAGCGGCCTGCCCGACGATATCGAATCCAATTTCAGTCGGGAAGCGTTCTGTGACATAGTGAATCGGGCGAAAGAATATATCTGTGCGGGCGACATCTTTCAGGTTGTCCTCTCCCAGCGATTCCGACGTCCCGTAACCGCGGCGCCCGTTACCCTCTATCGCGCCCTGCGCTCCATCAACCCGTCTCCCTACATGCTCCTCATGCAATTTCCCGACTTCTCTCTGGTCGGCTCCAGCCCCGAAGTGATGACCCGCGTAAAGTCGGGCCGTGCCATGGTGCGCCCCATCGCAGGCACCCGCCCACGCGGTAAGACCGCCGAGGAAGATAGGGCCTATGCGGTGGATCTCCTCGCCGACGAGAAAGAAATTGCCGAGCATGTCATGCTCCTCGATCTTGGACGCAATGATATCGGCCGCATCAGTAAACCTGGCACCGTCGCACCTGTCCCGGGGAAGCGCATGGTGATTGAGCGCTACTCCCATGTGATGCACATCGTCAGCGAGGTGGAAGGGGAGATGCTTTCCGACTGCGACGCCTACGATGCGCTGGCCGCAACCTTTCCCATGGGAACCGTGAGCGGCGCACCCAAAATCAGGGCCATGGAAATTATCGATGAATTAGAAACCGTTCGGCGCGGGCCTTACTCCGGTGGATGTGGGTATATTAGTTTCTCCGGCGATATGGATACCTGTATTCTCATACGGACCATGATCGTCAAAGAGGGCACCGCCTATTGCCAGGCGGGCGCGGGCATCGTTTACGACAGCGACCCCGACCGGGAATATGAGGAAACGCAAAACAAAGCGAAGGCCCTCTTTCGTGCTGCAGAGTTCGCGGAAAAAGGACTGGAAACATGATTGTTATCATCGATAATTACGATTCCTTCACCTACAATCTCGTTCAGTATTTTGGCGAAGTCGTAGAAGACGTTCGTGTATTCCGCAATGACGTTATTGACGTGGACGGTATCCGCGCCCTCAATCCCGACCATATTGTGGTGTCACCCGGGCCCTGCACACCCAGCGAAGCCGGCATCTCCATTGACGTCATCAAGTCGCTCGGGAAAACCCACCCGATTCTCGGGGTGTGCCTCGGCCACCAGAGCATTGGTGCGGCCTATGGCGGCAACGTGGTTCGTGCCGATCGCATTATGCACGGCAAAGTCAGCGCCATGAACCACACCGGCCACCCGCTCTTTGCCGACATCGAATCGCCCTTTGAGGCGACCCGCTATCACTCCCTGATTATCGAACGTGCTACGTGCCCCGACGTGTTGGAAATTATCGCCGAGACGGACGAAGGCGAGATTATGGCCGTGGCCCACAAGAGCGATCCTGTGTGGGGACTACAGTTCCATCCGGAGAGTATTTTGACGGGTTGCGGCAAGCAATTGATTCGCAATTTCCTTGCACTTGGGAGTGCCCGAGGGTAAGTTTGTGTTTTTACGGTTCTGCAGCTATAATTGCTGTGGAAATTTGATATCTGTAAGCGGTTACAATCTGCGGACTTAAATCAGTTTGTACCGTTTGACTTTGTCCTACCCATGTGTTAAATTAGCCGACACTGACTGGGGACACTTAAACGCGGAGTGGTTAAAAACAATGGCCCTGAGCAAGAAACAACAGAAAATCGTTGAACAACTCGTTCGTCGAGTTGAATTGTGTCGCGAGTTCATGAACGATTGGATGTTATTCAATCAGATTCTTACCCGCTATCCCGAGCCCGGCATCAATAAAGCCGAACTGGAAACACAGTTCCTGAAGATCAAAAGTAAGCTTGCCCGGACGCACAAAGTGCTCAAGGATACGCTTGCCGACGATTACAATCTTGATAACAATACGATGAACATCATCTCCGGCGCTACGAGCCTGGAAGCCATCTATTCACAGTCCGAAGTGGCCGTGAAGAAGCTCCAGACCGAATGGCATCGTGCGTTCATCGCTATCAACGAGACCCTCGGTGCGGTTGACGATAAGCGCGCTCGTGCGGAAGCGGGGGAGAAGATCTTCCTGGCACCCGTCGGTGGCATGGTCAACATGGGCGGCGATTCCGGTGGTATGAGTAAGAACACCAAGACGGTGCTTATTCTCTTCGGTATTTTGGCCGCCATAGTGGCATTCATTCTTGTGAATCCAGGTGGTGCAGCGGATGCGTGGCGGAAACCCCTCGGTCTGTAAGAGTCATGGGGACCTCGCGGTCTTTTTATTACGAAAGGGACGTAGGTGACCAAGCGTGAGTTGGTGATCAGCGTAGCGGAACAGCTGGGCTTCACCCAGAATGAAGTGTCCGATGTGGTGCAGACCACCTTGGATACCATCACCGAAGCATTGGCTTCCGGTGATCGCTTGGAGATCCGTAATTTTGGCGTCTTCGAAGTGAAGGTGCGCGACGCTCGGTTGGGAAGAAATCCCCGTACCGGTGATTCCGTTCCCATCGAAGAAAAGCGCATACCCATTTTCAAGCCGGGCAAAGCCCTGAAGGAATGGGTAGAAAAAGCGGATCCTACCGGCACGGCCCCATCGACCCGGGAGCCGGGAGATGAGGAAGAACAGCGCCGAACCGGTGGCGCGTTCTAGTCCTCCAAGCCGATGGCGAGATCGTGCGCTGGACGGTGGATAAATGATATTATTCGGGTGTCTGTACAGACACCCGTTTTTTTGTTTTAGACCTTCGTTTATAGAGTATGAGTAAAGGAAGTGGCAGTGTCCGAAGAAGATATGCGAATGAGCTTTACGGAACATCTGGGCGAACTGCGTACGCGGTTGATTCGCTCGGCAATCGCCGTCGTCGTGGGGGCCGTGGTCTGCTATATCTTCTCCGAAGAGATTTTTATCGCCCTGGCCCAGCCCCTGGAAGCCCTGATGCCCGCAGGGGCCGACGGTGAGCGAGCCAAGGCAATCTGGGTTACGCTGAATCCTTTGGAATACATCATCTTCAGCTTGAAGGTGGGTGGCTACGGCGGGCTGCTTCTGGCCACACCGGTGATCATACATCAGCTCTGTGGCTTCATTTTTCCGGGACTTCGTCCCAATGAGAAACGGGCCGCCCAGATCCTCCTGATCGGTGGTTTTTTCCTCGCGTTTACCGGCACCATGATTGCCTATCTCGGCGTCTTGCCCTTTCTCATGCCCTACCTCAGCAGCTTTGTGCCCGCCTTCGTAAATCAGCAGCTTCAGGTGGGCTCGACGATTGCCATTATCGTAAAGTTGTTGCTGGCATTCGGCATCGCATTCCAGTTTCCCATGGTTGTGTTGATTCTGGTCTATCTGGGAATTCTAACCCCCGAGACCCTGAAGCAATACCGGAAAGTTACCATCGTCGGGCTGGCCGTTGGGTCTGCCATGCTGACCCCGCCCGATCCCATTTCGATGGCTATCATGCTTGTTCCGCTCTATGCCCTGTTTGAAGGTAGTATCTGGATGTCCTATATTGTCGTTCGTCGGCAGGCCAAGACCCAGAATAATGAAGGCGAATAAGGAGCCCTGTTCCCATGCTTGGTATTGGTTTTGGTGAAATGATATTGATTGCCGGTGTGGCACTCGTGGTAATTGGTCCTGAAAAATTCCCTGACTTTGCCAAGCTTGTTATCCGTACCGTTCGTGACCTCCGTGGTTATGTAGACGATGTGAAGACCGAGATGACCCGGGAATTGTCCCCCTTGAAAAAGGAAATGGACTCGCTGAAGCGTATCGATCCGGAAAAATATATCGACTCCCTCACATCAGACGACGGCGACACCAAGCCCAAATCCGATGTGCCAGCCAACCCCTCCATCAACGAAGAAGATAGAAAAGTTATGGCCGGCGCCGATGCCGACACCTATGGGGAAGATCCCTATGGCTGGCAGGGGAGTGAAAATGGGGGCTACGATCAGGACCACGCGTCCTGTCCCGATGATACCGTAGGCTATGGCGCGGAAACGCCCGTGTCGGACGACGTAGAAGGTGGGGGAGAGGCTGAGGTAGAGACAGACGGCGTCGATAGTGCAACGGACGAGAGCGTACCCACCGAGGCTGACGTCGATGGCGAAGCGCCGGAAGCTACGGAAGCTACGGAAGATACGGAACAAAGTAGCGGTGAACCCGACTTGTCCTTCCCGGAAGACGATCGAATTGAGCTCAGCGAGCCGGGTGAGCCCGACGTATGGACCGGACGCTAACCCCGGTATCAGCAGTTTCTGGATAGACGCAATCCCATCCATCTCTTCCGTGCCACGTCGGAGACGCGCCGCAGGAGGGCGATCCGACAACGTCGGTTCGTGTGCCCGCAGTGGCAGCGACGGCTTCCTGAGTAAACTCGAACACCAACTGCGTAATCCCGGGTGGGAGCACCGCCATTATTTCGACCCCATGTCCTCCCCAAAAACCTCGGTTTTTCCAGGAAGCGTGGTGTCTAATAACTCGTATTCGCTCTTTGAGACCACCCGCCCCAGATTATCATAAAATTTCCTCGTAGACTCAATGGGCTTGCCTTGTTCAAAAGTTACACGGACACACAGTTTCCCATCGTCGTTAAATTTCTGCCAGTCCCCGTCTTTAAGTCCTCGTCGATAATTTCCAACGAACGATGGACTCCCCGATTTCACATCGTAGAGTATGAATGGACCATGGAGCATACCCAACTCCCACGTTTCCTCCCCCAGCAACTGACCGTTCCTGCTCATCCACGTTTGCTTCCCATGTTTTTTATGTGTGCCTCCATATTCGATGACTTCGTATTCGACAATAGCATCATCCTTCTGTTTCTGTCTCACCTTCTCATGGTGTCCATACCGACTGAAAACGAAGGTGCTAAACGCTCCCTTCTGATTGGTCAAATCATTTGCGATGTAGTAGCCGGACGCAATCCATGGAAAAACGGCTATGACGAGTGTCAAGTAGCAAGCCAATATTATTCCCCGTCGCACTATCAATTTCGGCTTGCCTGTCGGCTTCCCTAAAGCCCGACGGGCGACTAACGGTGATACCATTATCAGTCCCACCACAAACAGGGAGCGCCCGGCACCTACGAAACGATACTCGGGTAACGGGATAACGTAGAAAACGACAACAACTGCTAATATCAGGAATACGAGCCAACCGCAATGGGAACATATTTTTCTCACAATAGTCACCTAGTTAAGAAATCGGGTAAACCCAGAGTCCAACCCAGCCGCAAAGTCAAAAACCGCGCGAACAGCTCCATTCTCGTGAGCCGGACTCACAAAAAGCAGATTTGGCATAAGTCCTATCTTCATATATGCACTCATGACCATTCCAAGTTGTGCTACAACGCAAGAAATGCGTCCGAATCCACGTCGCCAAGCGGTTGTGTCGGTTCGATTCCATCGCTCTAAGGTAAAAGACCAGAGACACGCCCAAGCCACGGGTAAAAGCAACGTATCCATCAGGGAAAGACTCATCAAGCCCACTATCTCAAGCTTAAGTAATCCGGATTCCATAAGAATAAAACAGGTTGTGGTACCAATATATAGTAAAAGCACACTTTGTCGACCATACTGCCCGATTGACAAGTGAACGAGCAGCCTTCTTCGAACGTCCACGAACAACCTCCTTCATAATTGAATATTTTTGGAATATTCCATTGATTTGCTCTTCTACGTACTATGCCATCCGAAAAATCGTCAATCTTGAGACGTAGCTTCTAATTTAAACATAGCTGCCCTTCAGAGCGACGTATCATGGTGCCCACCTTCCAGAAGCGGCCTCGGTTGTCCAAACCTTGACAAATCACTGGGGCCACCGTCAAATTAGCGTCAAAGTTTGGGGAGCGGCGGTCACGGACCCCGAGGCTATCGGTGCGTTCACGTTTGATACAATGCTTCCCTTTGGCGGGAATGCCGTTCCGGAGCTTGGGCATTCCTGCCCACCTCCGGCGCGTCCAAGACCCGAGACAGGGCCCACGACGAGACATGACATGGCTATCAACGCCATGGAATAGCCAAGCGGGGGATTCCACGTCGTGTATTTCCGTTTTTTTGGGCCTCGCGTTCGCGAGGGTTTGGGTCACGTGATTCGTGTTTTCATGGCGTGTATTCTCGTTTGGCGATTGGGGTTGACGTTGTCTCAGGCAGGAATGCCTGAGTCCCTTTGGGGGAATGCCCAAGCTCCTTTAAGGGATCGCCGTTCAGGAGCTCGGGCATTCTTGCCCACCTCCGGCGCGTCCAAGACCCGAGACAGGGCCCACGAGGAGACATGACATGGCTATCAACGCCATGGAATAGCCAAGCGGGGGATTCCACGTC
>CAXBPH010000114.1:0-20465 GCA_963977445.1 uncultured bacterium
CGCAGTGTGTACTGCGTGGCTTGGTGCTCTAATGGCACCTCGGACAGGACTCGAACCTGTGACAAGGTGGTTAACAGCCACCTGCTCTACCAACTGAGCTACCGAGGTATTGGTAATGTCGAGTGGCGTTGCCGCTCAACAAGGTCGATATTATGCCAAACAAAACTGGGGTGATGCAAGTAAGAAAGGAAATTTATTCTTTAAAACCTCTGCGGATACAAAAAAGGCCCGGTGCACAGGGCTCCGAGCCATAGAAATGGTTGAATTTTTTTGTCTCCGGGATGTCCGAAAACATCCCAAACGACTACTTGCGGGCTTCGCCGCTCTTTGGGTCCAACTCCGCAGGAGCAACTTCGGCGAAATTCGGGGTGGCTGCACCTTCCCCGTTGCCTGCTACCCAGGAAACCGCATCAACAAAGGCATTCTGGAAAGCCTCATTATCCCAAACATCTTCCCGGTGTCCCATGGCATTGTAGAACACCCGCCCGTCTCCGGGGGTGCTGCACCAGATGACAGGATAGTTCGGCACAACATACTTTTCCTGCTTGGCCCGCTCTTCACCCGGGTCCAGGAGGGCCAGAACGTGCATGGAATCCTGCTGAAACTGGGTGAACAGATACCATTCATCGGCAATCTTCCAGCCGTCTTTGATGTGGGTCATGGTGGGGTGTGCCCCGTCAACGACCCGCAGAATTCCTTCGAACTGGGCGCCATGGCCACGAAATTCGCCGCCGAGCATGTCGAGGTAGGGCGATTCCGGCGCAAACTGGTTTCGCTCGCGGTGCCACGTGTCGCTGGCGCAATGAAAGCCAAGCAGGCCTCCACCGGCCTTGACCCAGTCGAGCAGCTCTACCATCCCATTGGGGCCCACGGCAGGCGTCTTATCGCCGGTTTCAGCGCTGCACAGGTCCTCGGTGGTATAAAACATGACCACGTCATAGTCTTTGAGGGCCTCGGCATTGATCAAGGTGCCATCTTTGGTCGAGGTGAGGGTTCCCCCCATTGCCGTAACCAAAGGGCGAATCGTTTTCTCGACGTAACTGGGTTCGTTATTCTCTACCTTGACCACGCCATGTTCGTAGCCCGCCGACTTATTTAAGAACAGGACTTTCGGGCCCGCAGCGGCGTGAGCCGATACAGCGGCCAACATGAGAAGTCCTGTTATGCTCCAACGGATACTATTCATTCTATTTACTCCTTAAAACAATCCGGTTAATACGTTAATGCCTGGATTCTTCCGAAGCGATTGCTTCAGCCGTATTGGCGTAGATGGTACCCAACTGCGCTTCCGTAATGGTCAGAAAATCGAGCAGGTCAGAACATCGTTCGGCCAGTGATTCCATTTCGATACCATTGCCCCGGGTCATGGCATCGGCAATATAAGCACCAAGTGCGGTAATTGCGACCGCTTCTGGCACATGTTGAGCCTGGCGAAAATCATGATGAAAGCGAATAGGCTCTTTGATGTCTTCGGGAAGTCCCCAACCATCGGCGAGCAGGTAACCCACCTCCGGGTGTGCCAAACCGAAAAGTTCGTTCTCGAGGGTGATAATGGCCTCGTCAGGGAGTTGTTGCTCGACGCTCACATACTGCTTCGGAGCGATTTCGGCAAAAATCGCGCGACCGATATCGTGCAAGAGACCCGCAGCGAAAACACTGCCTGCCTCTTTGGGGCGCTTCGCCTGGGCGATTTGCCTGCACGCCGTGGCGCAGATCATGGAACGTTTCCAGAACGCCTTGTGGTCGAAATGTTTCCCTTCGGTGAAATACTCAATGACTGCCGAAGCGAGGACCACCGAATAGACTTCCCGAAGTCCCAACAAGGCCGTCGCTCGTTCTATCGTGTCTACGTTGTGAGCGAATGAATATGCCGCCGAGTTGGCCAGGCTGATTACCTTGGCCGCGAGAAGGGGGTCAGTTGCAATTATGGCCGCGATATCCTGTGTGGACGTATCGATGTTTTCCATCGCAGTCCGTACCTGAGAGACTGTTTCGGGCAAGGTGGGGAGGGAGCTAATCTCCCGAATCAGATGGACCACTTTCTCAAATTTAATATTGCTCTCGACCAGGCCGATGGAAGCAGAACCCGGCGTAGAAACTTTCGCAGAGGGCTGAAGCTTCAGGTCCCCATCCATCGTATAGTGCTCTCGCGCCTCATCCTGACGTCGATAATAGTTGTCGAGGGCAACGCGAATATCACTCATTGAGACCAGCAATGGGCGAACCTTCATGCCAGTCTGCGCTTCCAATTCCGCTACGGTACTTGCATCGAGTGGGCAAGCCATTCCAACCGTCAAATGCTTACCCATCTTGTCGATGGGAAGAATTTCGTGTTTTAACGCAAATTCCCGGTCTACCAGCTTGATGACGTCGGAGGGGATCATGTAGTTCAGCAAGTCTATGCTGGCAACGCCTGGTTGTCGCGATAGAAAGCGCACGAAAGCCTGACTATCCAGGAACTCCAAAGCGATCAGGTTTTCAACCACCTTGCCGCCATCTTTACGCTGTTTTTCCAACGCTTCCTGAAGTTGGCTGGCCGTAATTAGTTCGGCTTTTATCAGCAGTTCACCGATACGAGGCGGGAGGTTTTTGGTTATCTGCGTTGGACGTTGTGGACTTTGCAATCTCTGACTTTCTAACTTGACCGTGGTCAATCGGTTTAAATTATTGAGTTTCGGTGGACAGTACACCATAACACAGGCGGTTGGGCCCGGGTTAGCCGCAGGTTTTCCAGAGTAAGCCAGGAAATCGCGCAAATTTCTGGGAACCCAACGGCCCTCAAATTTCAGGAGATGCCATACCATTACGACTTCACGAACATAAGTGTAAGTTCTTTGTGATAAGGTGTCAAGTGGTCACAGAGCAGGATATTGGGCCTTTCGCGGCAAATATTGTCATAATTTTGATTCGGGCTATGGTGGTGAGAATAGTGGGGGGCTTTCTGATATAGTAGCTGGCAAAGGGAATACCAGAAGCGGAAGTGATGTTCATCCTTAGAGTGATTGCTCCTGACGTGCCATAATGTCAGGAACGACGCATTTGGATGCTGCCCGGCGGGCTGATCACGGGCGTGGGGCGTTGCCCGCAATGGTGCGCTCTCGGAAAATCCAGTAAAATGACAGGCGTGGTTTTGACCACGCAGTTAATCGTTGACCCATAAAGCAGAAGGAGATTGTTAAAATGGCTTTTGAGCTACCCCCATTGACCTATGCCAACGACGCACTCGAACCCCATATCGATGCGAAAACGATGGAAATTCACCATGACAAGCACCATGCCGCCTATGTCGCCGGCCTAAACGGTGCCCTGGAAGGCCTTTCCCAGTTTGACGGCAAATCTGTCGAAGAAATTCTGGCCGCTATTGGGGACGTGCCCGAAGCCAAGCGTCAGGCCGTCACCAATCACGGTGGTGGTCACGCCAACCACTCCTTGTTTTGGAATATCCTTGCGCCAGGTGGTGCCAACGCGCCTTCCGGTGACCTTGCCACAGCAATTGACGGTGCCTTCGGTAGCCTCGATGCCTTCAAAGAAGCCTTCGGAAACGCCGCCAAGACGCGCTTCGGCAGCGGTTGGGGCTGGCTCGTTGTCGGTGCCGACGGCGGCCTCGAAGTATTGAGCACGGCGAATCAGGACTCTCCGCTGATGAGCGGCAAGACCCCCATCGTGGGTCTGGACGTATGGGAACACGCCTACTACCTGAACTATCAAAATCGTCGCCCCGACTATGTGGCGTCCTTCTGGAATGTTCTCAATTGGGATGTGGTCGCGTCGTTGTATGCAGCTGCTAAGGCGTAATTTTGAGATCTGAATGAACGCTAAATCAGTACCATGAAATTCACGTTGGGTCGACGCCCCTGCAACGGGGCGTCGGCCCAATTTTTTGTCAACGTCCATGTTGACGCGCCTCGGGAGGTGTATGTTGGGTCAGGAAATCGGGCGAGCCTATATCGTGCTTTTGGTGGATGATGAGGAGATGGTGCGGCATGTTGGCAAAAAACTGCTTACAAAGCTGGGGTATGAAGTCTTCGTCGTATCCTCCGGCGCGGAAGCGGTCGATTTCTGTAACGCGGCCAATCCGATTCCCGATTGCCTGCTTCTGGACTACAATATGCCCGGAATGAACGGTGAAGAAACACTGGCCGCTATACGCGCATTCTTGCCGACGATTTCGGCGGTGCTGAGCACGGGATACAGTCCGGAAGATATCGGTCTCGATTTGTCCGATGGCGTCTGGGACCGCATCGTACAAAAGCCTTTTCGCCTGGAAAATCTGTCGCAGGCCCTCGGTGCCCTTCGCGACAAAATGTGACTTTTCACGGGGGCGCTACAAGGGGCAAATCATGCGATAGTGGGGGCCAATTCCAGGGATATCAAAGGCCTCTCCTTCAATAGAAAGTCCTCGCAATTCATAAAAGGGCCGCGCCCCGATTCGTGCATTGCACCAGAGCGCTTTGCCGCCGTGGGCCGACGCATAAGCCATACATGCCTGCAGCAACTTGCTGCCCAGCCCGCGCCCATGGTGTTCCGGCAAGACCGCCATACCACGTAGCCTCCAGGCATCGTCCATATCGTATTCCGCAGGCCCCTCGGGATAGAGGGAGACGACACCCACGAGACTACCTTCTTCAAAGGCACCCATGTGCCAGGTGCTTTCAAGATCATCTCCGGGGAATATGGCCGATTCCGGAGGGAGATCGGGGCGGAGGACTTGTTGACGAATGGGGTAGACTTCGCTGGCTGAGACGCGACTTATCATCATCATGACGGTGCAACCTCCTCAAGAAATCCCAATACGGCTTCCGTAACCTCTTCCTCGTCATAGTCCCAGAATATCACATGGTCCGATTTTTCCAGTAGATGCATTTCGGTGGATGCCCCCGTCATTTTTTCCAAGGCCGCTTGTGTGGCGTCGTACGACGTGACCGAGTCCCCCGTCGAATGTATCGCCAGCACCGGGGCCGTGATTTGCGTCAACAGGGTGGCGTCGTTGGCCTGTTCACACAAGGTCAGGGCCGTTAATACACCCTTCATCGGTATCCACCCATAACACTGGACATGGGCGCGCCCTTCCGGTTTCGCTACGGGCCCATGATTGGGGCGCCCCGGCAGCCACCGAACAATCGTTGCAAGGCGATGGGCCAGCCAGTCCGTATCCACCCCGAGAAGGTGATTGTAGGTTAAGCCAAAATAAGGTGCGCACAATACGAGACCATCCACAGGGACCTCCCCAGCAACCAGCGTCGAAAGGGCGCCACCCATGGAGTGTCCGACCACCACGACCGTTTCGTGATCTTCTTTGAGTGCCAATACGGCCTCACGAACACCCGCAATCAATTCGTCTGCTGTGGTGCGCTCGAATTCCCGGGGACTGGTCCCATGTCCGGGCAAGCGCAGGGTTTCCACATACCATCCCGCATTTGCGACGGCGTCTGGAAGCACGTTGAAGTTACTCTGATCACCAATAAAACCGTGGACAAAAAGAACCGCCCGTTCCGACGATTTTGTCCCCAGGATACGGGGCGACGCCCCTGCCAGAATGCCCGATTTATGATCCCGATTTGCCTTGGCGTCATAGCGGGTGACCAACCAGTCAGCGACCAGATTGAACAAGACCACAGCGACGATGGTCGCCATGATCCCGTAGGCAATCCGAGGGCGCCAATGCTTCTTCTTTGCCTGTTTCGTTGATACCATACTCTTAATCCCCCAGATCGAAGGCCAGGGCCATCTGCTTGATAGATTTGATGTCCATCTTGCCCGTTCCCAATATCGGTATTTCGTCAATTTGATAAAAGGCAGTTGCCTTCGGAATCCATAAGTTGGGCATGGAGGACGTCTTCATGGCGGACAGCAATTTTTCCAGTTCCTCGTCATTCAGGGTGTGGAGCACAATGAGTCGCTCCCCTTTTTGCGTGTCGGGAACGCCCGCGACAGCAAGTCGCTGCTCGGTGAGATCAAGCAGGCCATGGAGGATTTCTTCCACCCGCGTATGGGGCACCATTTCGCCCGCGACCTTACTGAAACGGGCCAGCCGGTCCGTAATCGTGATAAAGCCATCCCCATCGATGTTCGCAATGTCCCCCGTTTCATACCAGCCATCCCGAAGTACCTTGGCAGTTTTCTCTGGCTGTCCCAGGTAGCCCTGCATGATGTTGGGGCCTCGGGCAAGCAACAGGCCAGATTCTCCCGCAGCAACCTCTTCACCCGACGCCGTATCCACCACGCGCACTTCCACGCCGGGGATGGGTCGACCAATCGTACCGTGCTTGGTGCCGGGGCTATAAAAGCCGGGTGAAACACAGTCGGTAATGTTGGCCGACACGACAGGGGCACATTCCGTCGTCCCATAGCCCTCCAGGGGCTCCATGCCGAATTTCTCCTTGAAGGCATTACGTACCCGCGGCGCAAGTTTTTCAGCACCGCACACGATGAAGGCCAGACTCGACAGTTGTTCCGGTGTACATCGGCGGATGAAGCCCTGCATGAAGGTGGAGGTGCCTATCATGATGGTTCCCTGATACGTATTGATAAGCTTTCCGATTATTTTAGGCTCCAGGGGATTGGCATGGTAAATGCCGCGGATTCCATGGATGAGCGGCATCCAAAGGGTTGCGGTGAAGCCAAAAGAATGAAAAAAGGGTAGGAAGCCCACAATGCAGCTGTTGCGGTCGTTCGGAAAGGCTTCCAGGGTGCCATCAATATTGGTGATGATGTTGCGATGGCTAAGCATGACGCCTTTGGGCTCGCCTTCGCTACCACTGGAAAAAACCACCGTCGCCAGATCATCGGCACTGCGTTGGGGGGAGCCGAGAACGCGCTCAATCAGGGAGACAGGACATGCCACCGCAAGAAACATGGCGATAAGACGATCCAGGAAAGTTACGCTGTCCCGGATATCCTCGAGGAAGATGGTTTCGCCCGGAACTTCGAGGGGCAGACGTTCCACGAGCTTCTTCGAGGTCAGCACCTGGGTTACGTTGCACTGGCGGGCACAGGAAGCAATCACATCGCTGCTGGCCGTGTAATTCAGGTTGATGGGCACGCGTCCCATCAGTTGAAGGGCAACGTTGGTCAGGGATCCGCCCAGGGAGGGAGGGAGCAATACACCCACCATCTGTTGCTGATCGAGACGTTGCTGAAACTTTCGCGCAAATACCAGACTGCCGACGAGGGTCTTGAAATAGCTCAGTTTTCCCGTCAATGTGTCGGCAATGGCCATTTTAAAGGGATTGCGCCGTGCCATGCGAACGAAGCCACGGTGGAGCAGCTGGACACGGAGGGGACGCTCCGTGTGGACTTCCCGGCCCAGAAGATGCAACGTTTTCGTAATCGATTCCATCGTGCTGTCCACCGGGAGCGGGGGACCAAAACGTATATCGATGGGGTAGGGCAATTGCTTGGGGCGTCGCCATTGAACGCGATTCTCGATAATTACATAGAGTGATTGCCACATGCGCGTGATATAAAACGGCACCACCGGTATGTCGAGACCCCGGGTGATGACCCCAACATTGTTTTCCCAGGCTACGGGGCAGCCTTCCGGGGTGACCTGGCGCTCATTGTTGATGCAGACAACATGGCCCAACGCAAGGCACTTTCGGACCTGCTTGGCCACCTGGGCCTGTTCCGTTTCCGTAGCGTGCTCCGGTATGGGTATCACGTGCAGCAGGCGCGCCAGGCGGCCCATAATCGGGCGCCGGAAGACCCCATCACCCATTACAAAATGGATTTCCCTGTCCGTTGCGCTGAATATGGCAAGACAGTCGATGAAAGAAATGTGACTGCCCACGAGCAGGGCTGCCCCCGATTCTGGCAACAATTCCCGGCCGTGCACGCGAATACGAACCCAGGTATTGGAAAGAATCCACAACACTGCCCGAAGACATAGATGGGGCAAGCGGAAGGTGATGTAGATACCCATTCCAAGTGAAAAGGCCGCCGTCAGCAGGTAAACCTGGTAGGTGCTCAGGCCCGCCGTCCCCAGCGCGATAAACAACAGAGAAGCCACCGCCATACCCACAAAGGTGAGCATATTCGTTGTCGCTATAATGCCGCCGACTGTGCCCTTGGGTGCCCGGTGTTGTACCGATGCGGCCAGGGGAACGTCGAAGGCGCCCGCGAAAAAGCCCAACCCGAAGGTGCTGAACAGCAGAAAATAGAAATAGGTCCCCGGGTTGGTCGTCGGTGTATTTTCGACAAGTATCGGAATCGACATAAAGGGACGGAAAGCTTCGAAAGGTATGGCCATCAGGGCACCAAAGAACGCCATGCCCAGCGCGCCAATCGGGATGATGCCCAATTCAATCTTGTTGCGGGAGAGGAAGCCCGCGGCCAGTGCACCCAGACCGATTCCCATAACTACCGCACCGATGAGTGCGCTCTGATAGGCCTCGCTAAGCTGGAGCGTGTCCCCTGCGAATTTGACGATATTGGCGCGCACCAGGGTGCCCACGAACCAGAAGTAGATGTATCCAAGCACCACATTGAAGAGTACGCGGTCGCGCCAGATGATACCGAAGTCCCGCCCCATACCTTTCCAGGGAAGGAGTGGGTTCATGGGGATGGGAAGGTGGGGATTGGCCGCCGGGGGACGGGTAATCCAAAACGCGGTTGCGATGCCCAAACCAGAAAGAGCGACCAGGTAAAAGGATGTGCGGTAGAGTTCCCCCGCATAGGCATGGTGTATCTTTCCAGCCGCCAGCACCCCGAGTATGATGGCAGCAATCGTACCCATCTGAATGATACCGTTGGCCCACGAGAGGCGCCGTTCAGGGAGTATCTCAGGCAGAATGCCATACTTCGCGGGAGCAAATAGGGCGCTTTGGGTCGCCATCAGGAAAAGCACGGCCCAAATGAAAAGCGGCGATCCGGATAAGAAGGCAAGACCGCCGATGATCATGATGACCACTTCCATGATCTTGGTGGCGATGGCGAGGACGCCTTTGCTGTAACGGTCGGCGATGGCCCCGAAGAGACAGGGGAAAATGATGAAGGGCAGGGAAAAAAGTAAGGTAGATATACCCTGGACATAGTCGTAAGGTGCCAGAGAGAATGTCTTCCCCAACAGACTTACGTCTACAACACCCGCGCCCGTACCCGACGTCAGTGTCGCCACAAGGCTGTAGATGATAAGCCATTGATAGACGTTGTCGTTGAATGCCCCCTGAAATTGGGTCACCACCAGTGCCCAGAACCCACGGGGTTTGAAATCCGCCTCGTGCAGCGTGGTAGCAGTCTGCTCTCGATGTGTCATGGAAGTATATCCTCGTCCACGGTATTACCGTCGACTTCAATCGAATATCATGCCCCGAAATACATTCCAACGATTACGCGTTCATCGCTCGCATCGGTCTCGAACCAGCTCCAGGCTCTCTACCAATAATTCGCACCGCTTGCGATCAAAATCAGCCATCACGTCATGTACATTCTGCCGGTACAACGGCTCCACCTGCTCGATTAGCGCCCGTCCATCCGGGGTTAAGTCTACATGGTAAATTCGCCGATTACCTTGGACCACCTTCCGCTCGACCAGGCCCTTGCTTTCCAGCTTGTCGAGTACGGAGGTTACGCTGGCCCGGGTAACCACCAGACGCTTACCAAGATCCGATTGTGTCCAGACCGTTTCCTTATATTTGAGCGAAAAGAGTACGTTGAATTGAGCTTCGGTTAAATCAAATTCACGAAACAGCGCCGCACCCTTCAACGAGAGTACCCCGGCAGTTCGAACGATACTCAGAATGGCCTCATGGTGGACGTCGTCCATGGGATGTTCCAGGTTCAATTCTTTTTCGAGGGACATTGTGACCTCCTGGTTGTAAAGATTCTGATTTTATTGTAAATCAAATCATTGTTAGGTGTAAACCATTTTTAGCAATAGTTGGCGGGACGGGAATGGGGCGGCGCGCTTGCACCGGATAAGTACGCCATTGAAGCCCGTGGTCTTTGGTCGATGGCGACCATGGGAGAGGGACGTGAGACGTCGTGAATGAGGTTTTCCGTGTTTGGGGAAGACGGGGCGGGCGAAGGGCATTGCATAGGCTTGTTATCGAGTTCATACAATTCTTTGTGTCGGTATTTCTTTGCGTACATACAGGAGACGCAATAGTATGGAGGAGCGCCGGATGTTCTATCTCATACCGACAGAGGAATGTTTAACTTGATTATCGTGTTGTTGTGTCGGTATTTGTCGTTACGTGATGAGACAGGAGATGGGTGCCGTAGGGGGCACTCGAGGAGATTAGGTGGGGGAATTCCTATCCCGTATCAGGACCCTGCGCCCGACATAGGTTCCCGCAGTATCGCGCGGAAAGAATAGATTCCCCGTGGCAGTGGGATCAGGAGACCCGCACCATAACAAACTCCACAATACCTTCCATGCTGTCCCGGTAGGCGCTGGGGGGGAGTTTGGAAAGGTGGCGGCGGGCATCATCGGCATAGGAGCGGGTGAGGGCCTCGGCCTGATTCTTCGCACCCGTTTCCTCTGCTTTCCCAATGACCCATGCCCGGTCATCATCGGAAATATCGGCACCCCGCATCGCCTCAAGCCGTTCAAGGTCGGCACCATTCAGGCCATGTTTCAGATGCATGATGGGAATCGTCTTTTTGCCTTCGACGATATCGCCACAGGCCGGTTTGCCCAGCTGCTCCGTTGATTGGGTAATGTCGAGCATATCATCGACCAACTGAAAGGCGATACCCAGTGAAATGCCGAATTGATAGAGCGATTTTCGGTGGGTCGCGTCGATGATGTAGGTGGGCGCACTGCACGCTTCTGCAAAGAGGCTTGCTGTTTTCTGCTCGGCCAGCATGATGCAATCTTCGGCCACAATAGGGTCATTTTCTTTGCCAAAGAAATACAATTCGCCTTCAGCCATGCACCGCACCGACTTGATGGCATTGGCGACGACCGTGCAGACATCGTATGTCGCTAGCATTTCGACGGCACGTGCGACGAGATAATCGCCACCAAGCACCGCAGCGTGATTATCCCAAAAGACATTCAGTGAGGAGTTGCCCCGGCGTAATATTGCGCGGTCGATCACATCATCGTGGGCGAGGGATGCAATATGAAGGGCTTCAAAAGAGCTGGCCAAGGTGACGTACTGTTTTAAATTGGTGCCACCGATTGCCCCCGCGGCCAATAGAGAAAGGGCCGGGCGCAACAATTTGCCTCCGGGACGGGGGGATGCATCGCCATCAATGCGGACGAGGGCCAATGCGTCAACCCAGAGCTGGTGAATCGTGTCACGGACACCATCCAACTCCGTCTCTATGGGGCGATATAAGTCTGTCAAAGCTATAGTTTTACTCACCGGAAGAGTATAGCACAGGCATTTTTAAGCGTTCCAGCCACAGCCATGAGTTCATTTGGCGGTCGGGCGTGGGGGGAATGCAAAATATCAGTACGGCTCGTAACCGGTATCTGCCGTTTCGGTACGAATATAATTCGTTCGAACCCTTCACATGGATCTCAGCCGCTCTTGTAGCAGCGTTCCGTGCACCGATTATTTTTCGGGCGGGCAGGCCCTACGGCCATCATTGCTTAAAATCATAATTGTGATATACAATTTGATTACAAGGCTCCGATCTGACTTCTTGGGGGAGGTATCCATCGTGGATAGCCGGGCGTTGAGGATGCGTATACGCCGATCGAATGACCAGCTAACTGGGAGGTCAATACTCCGTGGAAACTTCAGCATTGTCCACTGCATTGGACAAGCTCAGGGTGGGAGATTCAAGTCATGAGCCCCACCTGACCGATGCCGAGGTCCGCGCACTGTCGACGTATCTGGTAGAATTGACCTCTTCCTCCTCAACGTCGGAATCGGAACACGTCCTTTGCAAGCAAATTCGAATGGTTCTACAGGCCTGCGCCGTTCGCGCGAAAACGGATAAAACGGTGGCAGAGCAATCATTTCAGCGATCGAATAACGCGTTGCGTGCGGCTATCGATGTATTTCTTGTAAGCGATTTTGCACGGGTGCCTCCGTGTGATGTTCAATTGCTTCAGGCCACCTTGGCGCGTCTGCAGCAAATGGATGAGAGCGGTGATGGCTCAACCAATCAAGCCCGCCTTGCCCAGCTCATAATGAAGTGCCTGGAAAATTACAATGCGTGGATTGTTGAGCACCCGCCCGAGACCGTCGTCCCCGTGAAGGCGGATTACATCATCGATTCCCCACCGCCCACGGAAACGCTGGCACCCGAAGAGCCCGTCGACAGTTCAGATGGGGGCATCACACTGGATATACAGGGGCTGCTTTCCCGGGCAGACCAGCGAGTCAGTATTACGGAACTCGAAGGCACCGCCATAGCAGCCAATTTAAGACCCGTTGTTATCGAGGGTGCGCTGTTTGTTGATGGAGACATACCCGAAGACCTATTGCTGACGGTGGAAGGTGGGGGCGTGACGATAGCAGGCTCGGTCTCGGGATACGTCATTGCTGACGGAGATATATCCGTTCGGGGTAATGCCCTCGGAGGGTGGATGTTCAGCCGTCAAGGAACGATTCAATCGTCTCGTGTGCTTGCTTCCGCTACGGCAATTGCACCTCGGGGCAATATTACCGTTGAATCAGTGGAGAGCGCTGCACTGTTGTATTGCGGCAAAGGCTGTTCCGTTGACGGTGACGCATCCAGTCTGGTCGTCTATGCCAACAAGTTTACCGTTGGCGGCACGGTTAAAAAAGCGATGATATACATTCGCAACCGTTTCGATGCGGGCGCGGTCGAAGTGAACCCGCGCGAAGAAACCAAGGTTCAATTTCGTGCAGCCCAGTCGTGCCTGGATTTCGGGCGTCCGATCCCGGCGGCGGCCGTCGCGGGGCTGCGTCAGATTACCCGTCTCAACTACCGGAATGTAGTCATGGCAGATTTGCTGCGATTCCTCGAAACGGAACGTATCAATATTGCCCGGGCACGGATCTACTTGGCGAAGACCGGCAAAGAATCCGAGGCCATTCTCTCTGATCTCCGAGGCGGTCACGCCATTCATGCCGCGATACAAGTGTTATTGGGCGTTACCGAAGCCATTAAAGAAACCTACGCCGTCGGCGAAAGTTTGGGAGAGGCCCATACGGGCGTCTTGGTGAACGGTGCCTTAGACGAAGCCGCGAATTTCGTGTCGGTCATCGTCAAGGAAGCGGAGGGCATGTCCAAAGAATACGTGGGTGCTACGGATGATATTGATTCCCCCTGTCGTCACCTGAAGAGCTTCTCGAAGAAATTCAAAGAAGCCCTGCGGCTGGGTACCGGACTTGATATGTTGATGTATGACTTCGATATGCGTCTCGACGAATGGCGGGAGGTCGCCGAAAAAGCACGTGTGCGCTACAGCGAAATATTACCCCGGATTGTCGAATCCCTCGGTGAAAATGTCTTCAAAGTGGTGGATTGTGAAAAGCTGGACGCGCTCGCCACCCGATTGGAGGGGCAGGTATCCGGCACGGGAACCTCAAGCCAACGATTCCGGTGCCTGAAGCAAAAGTCGACTCAATATGCAAGCATGAATGCCCGCTGGCGCGAGTCGGAGAAAGTCACGCGTCAGGAATATGAAACGGCTATCGCCGGTTTCTTCGAAATGTTCGAGCTCATACTATCCCGTCGGGATGGTCGTGGGCTACATGTCGGCAACATGTCCGAGGGGGTGCCCATTAGGACACTGGCCGTTTGCGAAAGAATGAGTGGGCGCGATCGAACCGCCGCAGTACGCTCCCCGAATGCATCACCCTATCAACTACGTTGCGAGAACCTTCGCCTCTACCTCACCAGCGACAATACCTCCTGAGTCCATGCCAGGGACCCCCGGCACGGTTTCGTGGCTCGACGTGCTACAGGGCCGGTGTGGATGCCTTAATCGGATTGAGCCAGGTAAAGTGGATGGGCTCGGGGGTATCGGAAGTCTTCAACGTCTTTCGGCTGTGTACACGATCCAACAGCTTGTTGTAGCGTTCTGGGAGGCGACAAAGGTAATCCTGCGCCTTCGCAGCGGCTGGAGACAGACCGGTCAGGTGTTCGATATTCCACTCCTCAAGCAGGTGCTCAATGATATCCACATAGTCCTTGCCCGTGTAGACGCCTGCACGGGTGGCCACTTCTTCAAACTTCTTGAAGGTGTCGCCAATCTGCCCGCCCCGTTCACGCATATACATGGCCGGCATGGTAATCTTTTTCTTCATCATGTCGTGAAATGCCAAAATAGTTTCGTTGGTATCGACTTCCATGATTTTAGAAATGAAATATTTGTAGGCGCGGGCATGTCGGTGTTCGTCTCCGGCGATTTTTGCGGAAAGCTCGTAGAGTTTTTCTGCCCCTACGGAACGGGCGATCTTGCCTACGTTCAGGTGAGACACACGGGTAGCAATCTCCTGAAAGGAGGTGTAGATAAAAGTTCGATAAGGATCGTTTTCGCTCTGGGTGTCGCCCCCGTCCGCAATAAGGTTTTGCACGGTAACTTCCACTTCACGCATGTTGACCCGTCCGGAAAGATAGAGCCAGCGATTTAGCAGATCGCCATGACGGTTCTCCTCACCACACCAGGCCCGATTCCAGGCTCCCCAGGCCGTTTGTGGCTCGCCCGTGGCCCCCACACCTTCCAGGGTGCTGATCCACGACGCGTAGGAGGGCAGGGCCTCCTCGGTAACCATATCACCCACCAGAATGACCAGGGCATCTTCCGGAAGGCGTTCGGCCTCTTCACGTAGTTCGCGAAGGGCCTCGAAGCCCTCGTCCGTAGAGAGGTCCGGTGAATAATCGCTGGGTTGCCAGTTGGTCTCGGGATTGCGCAAGAATACGGAGAGATTCTCGGACACGAATCGTTCGACGTGCTGCATGACTTCCAGGCGTGAAGGTATCATTAAACTCAGGTCCTCGTGGGGCTGCCGTTGCGTGACTGTTGAAGATACGAAGCAAAACTGTTAGGGGTTAAATTATATAAGTTCCCCGCTCGCCAGATCAAGGAATTGCTGCGCCACTACGAGGGCGTTGATCCATGTCGAAGCGGGCGCGGAGCTGCCTGCATTAATAAGACTACCTTGGGCCCCGATTGGTTGCCGGGTGTCATTTGCGTTTTCCCCACCAAAGCCGATACCATAAAGCACCCTACACAATTGATAGCATAGGGTGTGCCTCTATGCCATCATTGCCGTTTGCATGCTGTGCCAATTTTATTTCAGCTGCTTGCGGGAGAATTGGGCACCTGCAAAACGAGCTCTCTGATTCGTAGCGCTGTGTGAATTGATCCGGGTTATGCGTCTGGTACATCGGGGGAGGGCCAGTCGTTGACGCTTGGTGGCACGTGCCTGTACTTTAATGGGCTCGCAGCAGGGATTGAAGGTACGACGATGAAAAACAGAGTATTCACGACAGGTGAAGTCGCCACTATCTGCGGTGTATCTGCGGATACCGTATCCCGTTGGTTTGACCTCGGACAAATTGAGGGATACCGCCTCGGGCCGGGGGGCGACCGAAGAATTCCCTATAGCAGCCTGCGGACCTTCATGCTGAATCACGGTATACCGGTGGAGCGTCTTGAAGAAGGCGAACGCCGAATTCTGGTGGTCGATGATGACCCGTATTACCTCGACATTATCCCCGCCGTACTCGCGCGGGAAGAAGATTTCGTCGTATTGACGGCTTCCACCGGTTTCGATGCCGGAGCCATCATCGTCGAACACAACCCCCAACTGGTTATTCTCGACATCCATCTTTCCGACATGGATGGGCGCATGGTATGCGAGCGGGTCAAGGCCCGTGTTGAAACCCGGAATACGCGAATCCTGGGGATTTCGGGCTTCATTGAAGAAGACGAGATTCTAGAGCTCTCCAGTTACGGGTTTGATGACTTCCTCAAAAAACCCTTTCGGGTCGAGGAACTCGCTACGCGGGTAAACACCTTGTTTGCCCTTCCCCCGTCAAAGGTAAATCGCCCCCGCGTGCTCTAGGAGTCTGACTCCTAGCAACGGGCCCCTACTACCCCGGTATCCCGCAACGAGGAAATTTGGGGTTCGAAGTCAGCCCGGCACGCAGGCCTGACGCCATACAGCGCCCCTCAGGGCCACTCTGGTTTGGCTTCTCGGGTCATCAGTCCTTCGATTGCTTCCCGGGCGGACACATTCTCAAACAAGACCTGGTAGGTCGCTTCCGCCAGCGGCAGGTCTACCCCCATCCGTTTTGAAAGCGCATGGACCGACTGGGTCGTGCGAATACCTTCCGCAACCATGTGGCTACCCTGAATGACTTCATCCAGCGTCTTGCCCCGGGCGATGGCTTCGCCAACGGCCCGGTTGCGTGAATGTTTGCTCGTGCAGGTCGTAATCAGGTCACCCATACCACTCAGGCCCGCAAAGGTCAGGGGATTGGCTCCACAGGCGACACCCAGCCGCGCCATTTCGGCCAGACCTCGGGTAATTAACGCCGACTTGGCATTGTCGCCCAACCCGAATCCGTCACAGACGCCCGCCGCGATGGCGACGACATTTTTCAGTGAGCCACCAAGTTCCACACCGATGATATCGGGGCTGGTGTACACCCGAAATGTCCCGCAGAAAAATGCATCCTGAACCGCGTGACGGGCCGCCCCATCGGAACTGGCCGCAACCACCGATGCAGGTAGACCACGCCCAACTTCTTCCGCGTGGCTCGGTCCCGAGAGGGAAACGACGGGACTGCCCGGAGCCAACAATGCGATCACTTCACTCATACGCAGCAAGGTATCGTTTTCAATGCCCTTGGCCACACTTACCCGAATCGGATTGCCCCGAAAGATAAACTGAGGGACGACCATGCGCATGGCGTGGGACGGGACGGCGTAGATCACCATGTCCACGTCGGCGTCGATGTTTCGGTCGATTTCGACCGATTCAGGAATGAGCACCCCGGGGAGATAGGTTGTGCTTTCCCGCGTTTCGCGCAGGCCCCTGGACTCATCTTCACTGCGACACCATAGCCGTACGTTGTGGCCGTTCAACGCCAGGACCCGGGTGATGGCCAATCCCCAGCTGCCGCCTCCAATTACCTGTATTCGCATCGTTGAAAAAGTATCCAAGGGTTTCGGTCTTGCGGTTAGGGTGTGGATCTGTACCCTAGCAAAGTGGCGTCGTGTGGAGCAATGGCAGGCACAAAAAAGGCCCGCCGAGGGGGGCACCTCGACGGGCTGCGGCAGGTAGGCTCTTCGTTTGGCAGGGGGCATGCCAAATTGAGGGAGTTGCTGACTCCGAAGAGTCAATCAACTGAGTGAGCCTACAATTAGGAGTATAACCGAAATGTGCGACGAAAGTGAAACAAAAAAACGAAGCTTTTCTTTCGATTCGGTAGCTTGTGAGCCCGCGCAGGCCTACGATAAAAGACATGATTGACCACGAATACTACCGCGGCGGCCGCTCCCGACAATCGCGTGAGATGATGTGTTGGATCGCAGGAACCGGCTACGGAAGGTTTTTTCAGGTAGGGCCCGAAGATCTGGGAAACATAATCTTGAACGGGGGGAGAAGGGGCGGTATCGTAGTGCTGGAACGCATGCCGCCTTACCGCAGGATTCTCTCGTGAAAATGAAGCGCCCGCCGAGGGGGGCACCTCGACGGGCTGCGGCAGGTAGGCTCATCATTTGGCAGGGGGCATGCCAAATTGAGGGAGCTGATGACTCCGAAGAGTCAATCAACTGTGCGAGCCTACAAACAGAAGTATAGCGTAAATGTATGAAGAAAGCATAACGAAAAAATGGAATTATTATGAATTAATTCCGATTATGGTACGTTTTTCTCCAAAATGGCGAATGTAACTAGAGAAAAACCATTAAATACATTAGAATACAGTTTCTGACTACCCTACGCGACGACACACAGAAAGGAAGAGTTTACAATGGCGCGAGTGCTGGTAATTGATGATCACTACGCAATGCGTAAAACAATCCGGGAAGTCCTGGAAGATGCCGGCCATGAGGTCCTGGAGGCCCCCGACGGACAGTCCGGAATCGATATGCGTGGTCGCTACGAAGTCGATCTCGTTATTACCGATATATTCATGCCCGAGAAAGAAGGCATGTCAACCATCCGTGATATGTGCGCCCGCTTTCCCGGCTCCCGGATTATCGCCATGTCGGGGGGCAATGATGATTTGACGGCCCCCGAGGGCTTCATCCAGCTCGCCGAGCGTTTTGGAGCCTGTGCAACCATTACGAAACCCTTTAAGATAGATGACTTCCTCGCGGTGGTGACCCAGGTGTTGAGCGGGGAATGAAAAAATCCTGCTTTCATGAGAAAGCAGGATCATAATGTTGGACTACATTGTGGACCGTGAAGTCCGGTCGCTCGGGCTAGAAGCCGTCGAAGAAACCTACACCAGCACCGAAAAGGAAGAGCAAGACGGCACCAAAGGTAAACAAAAATCCACTGATAATCTGGTCCAAAATGGTCATGGTTTTTCTCCTGAATTCTTCCATGGTTAGGTAGGTAAACTATGCCCTCACGCTAGCATGTATGCCGAGGCAAATACAATCTGTCACGCACCAAATCAGTGGATGAGGTAGGTGCCTGTCACGGCGGATGGGTTCCGAATAATGACCCGTCGGGCCCCTTCATCGTAGGCCCACAACGCCGCTTCCAGCGCGGTTCCATTAAATAGAACCTGCTGGGGAGGGGCGGCCAGGAGAACGCGCAGCAGATAGGGGCCCAGGGCACCCGAGATACGCACCGTGACCTCCTCACCTCCATGGCTCTCAATGGTAGCAAGTCGCCCATCGTTCACGTCGGTATATTGATAGGACCGCTCCGGGCCCGGATAAATGTTCAGCGTCAGAAATGACTCCGAGGCACGGTCGCCTATACCCGTGTAGTCTCTCGAAATATTCATCGGGAGAATCGCGCCCTCGCGGACGTAGACCGGGTATTCGTCCAGGGGGAAGTCCCGTGTGAAGGAAAGGGGACCTTCAATCAGGTCTTTATCCTGGAACCAGTAGCGCCACGTCCCCTCGGGCAGGGTAACCGTCTGTCTATTCCCGGGGGTTACGATGGGCGCGACAAGCAGGTCGTCACCAAAGAAATAATGGTAGGCACCATCATGGGCGGCCCGCATAAGCCGGGGGCCACCTTCGTGTGCGCTGATAACAGACTGGTACATATAAGGCACCAGCTCATGGTGAAGCCACGAAAATTTGCGAATCACCGCCAGTTCTTCCGGTGAACGCATCCACATGCGCCGTTCGCCGTGGCCGCCATTCAGGAAGAGCCCGCAAAACGTGGAAAACTGGGTCCAGCGAATATAGAGCTCGGCGTCGATGGGATTGTCACCGTGGTAACCCGCAATGTCGGAGCCCACAACGTTGTACCCCATGGCGGAGCTTTCCAGCGTGAGCCGAACCGCCCGCTCCAGGCCCCGTTCTTCCTCGGTCCAGGTGTGCTTATTGTCCCCCAGCCAGTTCACCGGTGACGCGTCGATGGGGGAGACCCCTTCCGGGTGGCCCCACGGCATGACGGAGTCCAACGAGCGGGAGAGGGTAACAAACTCAGGATTCTGTGTAAGGCCGTGGGCATATTCATCGCGATAGTAATGATCCATATACTCCCGCGTGGAGCGGCGGCCGGCCAGGGTGTCCACATAAAACCACGGCATCTTCCCCTTCATCGTGAAGGCCAGCGTGCCCGTTCCGTCCAGTTTCCACCCGTCGATACCCCAATCGAAGACATTCTGCTGGAGATCGCGCCACCACGTCATGGCATCGGGATTCGTGTAGTCGATGAAGCCTCCCTTGCCCTTCCACCACTTCTCACTATGCCCCTCGTTGATGAGGAAGCCCTGCGCGGCGGCCGCCTGAAACCAGTCGCTACTGTCTTCGATGGCCGTGTCCTTGTTGGTCTCATTGACCAGGCTGGTCATCCACAGCACCACACGGATGTCTCGTTCGTCGAGGCTGCGAAAAAAGTCTTCCGCATTGGGAAAACGTGCCTCGTCCACAATGAAATCGTTGTAGCGGGTGGACCACGGACTGTCGATGAGCACCGTTTGTACCGGGAAGTCGTGCTTCAGATGGCCGTTCACCATTTCCAGTGTCGACTCTTCCGTGTTGGTGTCATCCTCCCAGACCCAGCATTCCAGGGCCCACGCCGGGGTAAGGGGCGGATTGCCCTGTCGTTCGGAATTAAAAGGAATACCCCAGAAAGGATAAAGAAGCAGTCCCCAGGCCAACAGCACCACAACCAGAACCAGGGCGCTGAAAAACTGGAAAAGACGTCGAAGGCAACCAAGTTTTTTCATGCAAGTGTACTTTCCGTTTTATTATGAGACGGCCGATATAGCAGATAGGTTTTAGTATACCGCAAGTTGCCCCAAGGCGTTCCCGGGAAGCAAACACACCGACGAGGGCAATCACGCCAAGGGTGCCACCCTTACTGTTCGCTTTTTAAATGCAGGGGTATTCGGGGGGCACGCTCAGGAATAACTTTCTCTGACGGCAATCACACCAACTCTCCGCC
>CAXBPH010000115.1:0-20429 GCA_963977445.1 uncultured bacterium
TGTAGACTTCAGAAGGGTACACGGTAAAGGAACTGACCGTGGGCGGGTCGATCGAATCAAACTGATCCGCCGTACCACCGGGGGGCGCCTGACGCTCATAGCCCGAACCATTGAGTGGGCTATTGCTGAAGGTGTAGGTCGCATTGAACAGGCCGGACTCGGTCTCCATCTGCTTCCAGAGCTGGGTAAGTTCAAAACGTCCTTCACGCTCCGGATAAATCGGGCTATTGACGTAGAGCGAGGTCAGGGTGCTGAATACTGCAACCCGCGGTGTTGTATCATCGTTGTCTACGTCAGCCCAGGCGACCACGTGGCCGTTGGGGATCTGTGCGGACGGAAGGCCCGTACCCGGAGCGGTCCGCGTGCGTGCTTCCCCCTCGAGTGCGAAATAGAGGTCCTGGCTTCCCCGTGGGTACATCCAGGCCACACCCGACATGTCGTCTGGCGCCAAATCTACGCTGCCATTGGAGCGCGATCCGTTTGCCTCGATGGTGAAAAACAGAAAGGGATACATCGTCGGGGTTACGCCAATACGACGGCGAACGCCTCCAATGCTGTGGTTCATGACCTGGGTCTCAACGGACGAGAGCTCCGAAGTAGGATCACCCGCGATGGCCAATTCAGCCCGCACGTTGTTCAGCGGACTATGGCCCAAGCCGAAAAAGTGGCCCAATTCGTGAACGAGCGTTCCCTGAAGATCCGCTATAGGCTCGACACCTGCTGAGGCGGGGCGGTGAGCACTGGCATTGATAACGATATCGTTGTCAATGATGGTGCCGGCACCAACAAGATAGCTCTCGCCACCAACATCGATGATAGAGTCTTCCACGGCCCACAACTTCAGATTGTAACCGAGAATGTTGGTCGCGTCGATACCGGCTATTACTTCGGCGGGATCGGGCTCTACGTTCTCATCCGGAAGACCATCGCCATCCAAGTCCTGGGTCGTGCTTACGTCCAGTACGATGGAGTTGATGCCATCGAACTCGCCCAAACCGGACGATGTCGGATCGGATACCAATCCCACGACATAGGTTGAAGCATAGGACTGGGGTACTCGCTCCCAGACGGCCAACGATTCGTAAACGATTTCGAGTTCGGCTTCGGTGAAGCCACTCTTACCGTTTTCGATGTAGACCGGGATACCCTCGTCTTCCTCAACTTCCCCGTTATTGTTGGTATCAAAGGCACTTCGGATGTACCGCTGATACCGGAGCACGCCAAAGGGGTCATACTCGCCTAAGGGGAAGAAGGCCCAAGTCGATGGTGCTACGACCATGCAGCAGCAGACCATTGCCATTATTTGTTTCCGTGTACGTGATGTCACGAATCCGCTTCCTTTCATACCGGGCACTTTCTCGTCATTGGGATACGTTCCCATGCTTCGTTGATGCCTCTGGACGTAACGCGTTCCCCGCTTAGAGGGAGGCGCCCGCCTTCTTATGTCTCATTCCGAGCATGAGGCCCGCGAGTACCATTATCAACAGTGCCAGGTCACCGAGTGGAACACCACCCGAGCTACCACCGCCGCTGCAATTAATCAGGTTACCAGGACCATCCGCTTCACTTACAAAGTCGAAGCCGTCGATCTTCATACCTTCTGTGCCATTGCTCGTATTACGCACGGTCACATCGAGCTTTCCGACTTCTGCGAAGCCGCCTTCTGGGAATTTAATCATCAGGCGCGTTCCAAGTCCCTTGTCAGCATCTTCTTCGTAGACCTTCAGGAGCGTGCTACCGAATTTGACTTCTGCCTCTTCGGGGGTCGGCAGGTTTTCACCGATGAGCGCGACCGGGAAGTCAGACTTCTCAGCCCGTGCTGGTGATATCCGTGTGATCTTCGGTGCCACATCACCCGTCGAATTGGCCAGGGTGAACAGGTTACTCCGACTCGCCTCTTTGCCCGTTTTCGGATTGCGAACTATCAGTACAATCGGGGGCTGTGGACTGTTGTCCGCCTGCGTACGAATTGTTACGGAGATGGAGGTGTTCGTCGCTTCATTAACGGTCACGTCATAGCCCGTGAGGACTACCTCTGGCGTTGTGCCAAAGCCGCTACCGAAGATAACGAAGCTGAAGGGATTTTCATCCAGTGTCTGGGCAGGCAAGGTGGTCGTCGATGCCGAATTAATCACCACCGAGGTGGGACCAACCGGTACCCGACGTCCATTCAGCACACCAGAGCGCTTCTTCTGTGCCGAATGCGTACGCACCCAGTTGAAGCCACTGTTGTCGGTCTTCGCCTTCGGCGTGGAACCATCCATGAAGTACCGGACGGGGGCATCCTTGTAGAAGGTGATAAAGCCGACGCCACGATTACCCCAGGGGAATTCCTGGAACTTCTTGTAGTCTTCGCGGGCGGGACCATCAATGTTGAAGAAGGTGTTGGGATCGGGCTCGGTTGGTGTACTTGGACCCCAAGACACGATGCCTACACGGAAGTTATCGTCCACCTGCATTTCGTCCGACGCGCGAACGACGACGAAGAATTCAGGTCCTTCATTCTGACCCTTCCAGGATTCCGGGACCCACTGACGATGACGTTTCTGCGTCGCTGGGTCATCGCCCTCGAAGGACGTTCCCGGCAGCGAGAAGACGAACTTAACCTGGGGTGCATCACCCGAGGTACCCACCAGCTGTGGCGGGCCGTCAAGCTGCAGTGGGATATCGATATTCACATCGAAATGCCCATTGCGGTTATCCGGGTGGGAATCGTTGTCACGGTATAGCGCGACACCGCTCAATCCCTGATCCAGATTCAACGGAAGCAGGTCGGTGACGATATCGAAGTCGGCCGTGTTGAGCTCGTTATAGAACTCAACCACTACCTGTTCAAGGAAGGTTGGGTTCTGCACGATCTTGAACACGCCATCTCGTGGTGTGCCGCTAAGCAGCGTCAAGGCCGTCGCCGTATTACCGGTGATTTCATAGGCCTCGAAACGGTTGTCAATGAGCCAATCGCCTTTGTAGGCATCAACGGCCCACGTGCTGCCAGCAACGGTAAAGGTCTTCTCGGTACCTTGACCGTTGGTGCCGTTTACACGGACGCTGTCTTTCTGATTGGTTGAGGCATCCAGACCAAGGACGGCCACCGCAGCACCAGAGATATCAATAGTGGTGCTTTGGCTGATGAGGTCCTGAATGATCAGCGGCGTGTTCATCGTGACCATATCGTGACCGAAGAAGTCCTGGACAGCCCATTCTTCTGGACTGGTCTTGGTAAGCGCACCTGCACTTACGGCACCCGTGGGAACGAAGCGAATACCAGCGTCTTTCTTACCGGCTACCCGACTGGGCAACGAGGCAGGAATAACAACGCGGAATTGCTCGTTGGCACTGGCGTTTTCGGACACCTTCACCGTGACGAAAAGGTCGTCACCCGGCTGCGGCGCATCCAGTTCCAAGGCTTTCGTGCTCACCTGGCCAGCAGAGGCCGTGAGTACTTTCGTTGTCGGCAAGGAGAAGTCAATATTCGGGAACTCGTCTACAGCGATATCCAGGATACTGTTTACCGAATCGGTACCGGCGACGAAGTATTCCGTAGCCGCGCGCAAGCCATCCGTATTCGGGATGGTGCTGCCACTGCGGGTATATTCTTCTTTCAACCGGTGACGCAATCCCGTACCCGCGCTGCTAGGCTCTGCCAGGAAGTCGAAGAGGTCAAAGACCACTACGTTATTGAGACTCGGATTCCGTGTCTCATAGGCCGGCTGCCAGGTGTCACGCAACCACGTGGCAAACTGACGGGCCAGATCGGCCTCGCTGTCGTTGATTTGTCCAACAGGCAACGGCGGAGGCGTTACAACCACGAAGAGCATATCCGAATTCTCTTCGAAAATAGTCTCCAGTGGCTTGTAGACATCACCATCGCTGTTGGTATAAATGCCGCCACTACCTGCACCGTCCGGGTGCTGGAACACGGCTTTGTAGTTTTCGAAGGTCAACGGCGATTCTGCGAAGGGACTTCCCGGTGCCGTCCCGACAGCTTCAATAAGATTACTGAAGGCGTCACTATTGAACATGACAATCCGGTTAATGCCATCGGCCGTATCACGCTCACGGATTGCACGGAGATAGTCATTGAACCAGAGGATCCAGTGACGCATGTCCGTGAAGTTACCCGGCGTCGGCGCGAGAGAATCGGGACGACCCGTTCCCGGTGTCACGTCGGTCAACTCACGGATGTCGTTCCGTTCGTCCGTGTACTCCTTCGCAAGCAAGGCATCGCTCAGGCCGCTGGTCAACCAGCTGCTGCCCATGCTGTGGTGGATATAGAGCACGTCATCGGTGGTCGTGTTGCTGCTGCCACCGTCACCGCCGCCGCCGCCGTCACCACCCGTCCCTGAACCACCACCAGAGAAACTCTGGCACAGGTACAGGACGTCGATGTCGAAGTTGTTGCCGTCGGAATCATTGTGTGGCAGTGGCCACAGATTCTTCAGGTTCAATTTGAGAACCCAGGCACGATCCAGGTCGTCGATGAGGCCATGTCGTCAGGCGTTCCATCACCATCGAGGTCGATGAACTCGGGTGAGGAACCCCATTTTGCGTTGTTCAATGGAATCAAACGGTCGGAATTGGGGAAGGTCTGACCGGATTCGTCGTAACCGTCAAAGTCCGACTCATTCAGGAAGGTACCACCGGAGAAGACGGTACTCACGCCACTATCGCCGTCTTCCCAAAGGAGGACACCGGAGTCGAGGCTGAGTCCGACCGAATCCAGGGGATACAGGTCATCAGGTGTGAAGTCAGGTCCCCAGAACGCCAAGGTGATTTCCGACAGGAAAGTCTCTGACGATTCGTTGACCACAACGTCCCCAGTACCGACAGTATTGATACCCAACACCGGTACGTGCTTATTGTTGATGTCGGTCCGCTGAATTAAGAGACGGGCCCGATTGTCTTCATCCGCCCAATCGCTGAGGCGCGGATACTGTCCTGGCAACAGTGCCTTGGGCCACGTGCTGAACCGTGGCAATGCAGGCACGGTCGGCAACAAGGCTATCGCGGAGGAGCGAGGCTCGACATCCAGGAAGCCATCATCGAAGGGTGCCGTCTCGAATGGATACTGGAAGTCAAGGCCATCGGCTTCGGACTGAATAATCTCCGTATCGCCAGCGACGTTCAGCTGTAAATTGAAGACCACGTCGTATGCTTGGACCTGAATACCATGTTGATTCAGGAAACGACCCTGCTGCAGTCCGAAGGGATCCATCCAGCGATCAAAGACCGTCTGTCCAAACCCTTCACCGGAGAAGCCATAGCAGATGAATCCACCACTACCGAAGCTGAATCCGTCAAATCTGATGTCTGTGTATTTCGCAAAGGACGAATTTGAGCCATAGGTCAGCTGCAGATCATGGACATCAACACCTACACGAATCGGCTTCGCGCTCTTGGCGTTCATGGTCCGTTCATTCCACCAGGGCTCATCAACGCCCCAGCGACTGTCGTCCTGCCAGGTGCTGATAAGTGATCCCGTAGCGCCGAAATTAACGCCCAACGGCGGGATCATGCTGGAGACATAGATGCCACCGACAAAGGTTTCCTTTTCCAGATCGTAACGTCTGGGCTCGACGAATACCCGGAAGTCCGCACCAGGCTGAATACCCTGGCCATCGGCGAATCCCTGGGACACGTCCTTGAACCCGCTATCGGTACGGATAACGACGAAGTAGTCGGGACTGATACTTGTTGTCGGGAAGTCGCCGGTATCGGCGTCGCCCGCATCAAAGCTCTGGTCTGGCGTCACTTCGATTTTACCTTGGTCGTCCGGAGCATTCCGACGCTCGAAACCAAAGTTCAATTTGATTTTCCACCAGGGATCTCCGCCACCGGGTGGGAACGGAATATATTCCCAGTCGATTTCATCGCCGAAGAACGCGGGTTCCAAGGGGTAGTCACCATTCATGACAACACCATTGTTACCATCGGCGGGTGTTGGCGGATCGAAGACACCATTGTTATTCTCATCCACCCAGAGCCATACACCGTTGTAGGTGAAGTCGGAGGACAGTGCGCGGTCATCGGCGTCCACAATAGACGTGGAGCTTGCCGTGAAACCGTTCATTCCAGCGCGGGGATCAAATCCGCCGTTGCCCGGTGTACTGTAGGGATCACCGCCGATATCAGTCATGATGATATTGACTTCTTCGATCACGGGCGCCGCATCCAATTCATAGAATCGGTTGTTTTGAATCAGTGGGTCGTAGAAGTCGAAGTGCTCGCCTTCGGTACCATGGATATTGATATTTATCGCATTGACCCATTCTTCAACCGCCACGAGACGACGCATCTCGAAGGTCTCGCCGCCAAGAATGCTTAACAGCTTTCCGGGCGTATTCCAACGGGGACGACTGAATTCGGCCGTTGGCACGTGGAAGTAGAAGGGATGATTGAAGGAGTTGATATTGGGCGACGTGTTATTACCATCGTCGGCACCACGGGCATCAAATACACCGAAGCTGGAGGAGTAAGAGACCTCTTCGTCCAGGATTTCGCCATCGAAGAAGTTTGGCGAGTAGGTGTCAATCGGAAGACCTTCCGCATCAACCGGAACCGTGCCATCGGGATCAGGCAGGATCATGGTCGCACCGAGCACGGTGGACGCCAGGGTTAGCTGCGTGCGCCACGTTGCGGATGTACGGACGGCGATAATGTAAGAATTACCATCGATCGTATTGTCACCGGTTGGTCCTGCGGGAATGGCTACTTCCGGTGCGTCTGGTGTTCCCGAACCTATGAAGTTGATGGTATAGGTCAGGTTTCCGTTCGTGCCGTCGACCGTAGCAATGCCACCACCGGCAGCATCCCACGTCGCCAGAAGGGCATCGTGGCCCACGTCCAGATTGTTGTTATCTTCATCGTCCGAGGAATAGTTCTCGTAGAAGATACCAAACTCCAGAAGATCCGATACGGCAGGACCACCAGAATCAACGTAGCCAAGTTCATCGGACGGTTTCGGGTTACCATGAATTTGGTAAATCAAGGTCTCCAGAATACGACGGGCGGGCGTCTCTTCGTCGGTAGCCAATACCAAGTTCAGCACGGGCACCCAATCGTTGAGCGGCAACAAGGCTTCGGAATCCCGTATCAGGCTTGTGACGGTAAAGTCTGCTGTCGGCTCATCGGTTTCTCCTTCGCCTTCACCTTCACCTTCGCCTTCACCCTCACCTTCGCCCTCACCTTCGCCAGCACACCCACCACCTACGCAAGGACGAACCGTGATGTAGTTCGTCAGCTCAATGGTGCGAAGCACTTCGGCGCCTGTGGTGCGATGACGGAAAGTCACCTGAAGGCGAACGGTATAGAAGCCCTCTTCGAGATAGCGATGGGTCGGATTCTGTTCGTTGGAGACTTCTCCGTCTCCAAAGTTCCAATCGAATTTTATCGCTTCATATTCGGTTCCGGTAGCGCTCAGGTTGGTGAATGCTACATCCAGCCCATCGGGCAAGACGCCCTCTGGATCGGGGGTAAGGAAACCATCAGTCGGCGAACCCTGGAAATCAGCATAGGGCAGCTCGACGATTTGGATAATATCTACTTTGGTGATCGTGTCTTCGACCCCATTTCCGTCGGTAACGGTTACGGAAACCGTGTAGGTACCCTCGTTATCGTAAATATGGGTGTAGAAGTAACAGTCTACATTCGGATTCTCTGGATCTGGAGCGGCAGCTATTGGAGCGAGGTCGTCTTCAAACTCTCCATCGCCGAAGTTCCACACCACTCGGGATACGGTGGAGGTGGTAATAAGCTTGAACGTTACGGGTTGACCCACCGATTGGCGATTACGATCAACGGTAAAGTCGATGAACGGCGCTTCGCTCGATGTAATAACGGCGGTACGTGACGCTACGTTAGGATTGGTACGAATCCAGTGACGCACGTCTCGGTCGTCCTGGCTGTGGTCCAATTCCGTTGTCGGCTCTACCCGTTTACGGTCTTTGTTGTAGGTCCAATACCGTACTTCCGGACGTTCCTTGAAGTAGGAGATGAAGCCCAAACCACGGGCACCCCAAGGAAATTCGGAGAAGATATCGAACTCGTCTTCACGTTGTCCACCAGGCCCATTGAGATCGGGCGAGAAATTGTCTGGGTCCGGCTCGGTTGGTGTATTGGGACCCCAAGACACGATGGCCGCACGGAAATCGTCGCCGAGTGTCATGTTTCGGGAGGTACGCAGGACCACGAAGAAGTCCGAACCAAATTCAGGGTCATTATTGGCCAGGCCAAATACATGAGGAATTACCTGACGCAGACGTGGCTGAGAAACATAGCTCGCCTCATCGCGACCGGTAAGATTATCGGTACCTGGTGACGAGAAGACGAATTTCACCTGGTTAGGTGGCTCACCGGCGAGGCCGATGAACTTCGGATCATCATCCAAGGCGATGGGCAGATCGATATACTCTATCGCGCCCGTGATGGGATCAACGACGGGCGGATCGAACTTGCCATTGGTGTTAGAGGGGTGCATGTCATTATCGCGGTATAGCGACACACCACTTATCAGGCCGTTGGCGGGATCTTCCGTGTTCAGCGGCAACAGATCGTACTGCATGTCGAAGTCGTCATCAGCGCCTTCGTCGTAGAACTCGACAATCACCTGTTCCAGGAAGGACGGGTTACGTACGACTGCCCATGGGCTGCCGTCGGCCGGTGCCCCTGCGAGCAGGGTCAGGTTGGATCCATTTACTTCGGTAATTTGGTAGGCCTCAATCCGATCCGGATTGACAACTCCATCTTGATCTTCATCGGCATCTTCATAACGCGCAATGAGCCAATCGCCTACATTGCTCGCGTCCCACGTGGCACCGGTGGTGGTGAAGGAGTTGGCACCGGCGGTACCGGAAGTACCCTGGCCAAGGACATCATCGGGGCGATTGAGTGCCGCGTCAATACCCAGAACGGCTCCAGGAGGACTACCGGGCTCGATACTGGTGGGGAATGTGCTCGGTACGGCGGCGCTGTTCAAGTTGGTAGTGACGATACGTGCGGGCACGTCGATGGCCAGCATGTCGTGACTGAAGTAGTCACTCAACGCGCCTTCGTCCGGGTTTACTTTGTCAAAGGAGCCGACGGACGGATAGGTCCGGGGCAGCACCTCGATACCGGCAATCTGCTCGGCGGCGGGGCTGCGGTCGGGCAGGCGAGAAGGAATAACGACTCGGAATTCCTCGAACGCGCTGATGGTCTCGGAGGTGCGAATTACGACGAACAGGTCGTCGCCTTCATGGCCACCGGCCGCCAGGGCATTGGCTACGACCAATCCGGGATCATTTGTCCCTTTGTTGGACGTTTCAAGATCAATCATGGTTGGTGCGGCCGCCCAGAAGCTGGGCCACGTTACACCAGTAGCATTGGCAAGGAGGGCAGAAATTGCTTTTGCATCTTCGTCCCCTTCTCCTTCTCCTTCGCCCTCGCCTTCTCCTTCAGCGCCAATACCGCCGTCACCAAAGGTACCATTGCTTCCGCCATTGCGGAGATCGGATTGGGGCAGATTCCACTGATTCGCAATTTCGAAGGTCAGCACCCACGCACGGTCACTGAGACCATCGAAGCGGGCTTGGTCGGCCGCACTCAGGGTTGCGCGGAAGGCATTGACCGCAGCGGTATCGTACTGATCGCCGGTGAAGACAATGCCGTCGCCACTCATATCGTCGGCGGCAAATTTCCCGGTGACCGGATCAAGCTTTCCGTAGAGATTGATGGGCTCAGGAGACGTGCTCCATTCCAGGCTGCCCGCTTCAACAGGAAGAATTCGGTCGGAGAAAATGGGGTTCACCACTACATCATTTAGCAGCGGGCCGTCAAAAACGCCGTTGGAATTGGTATCTTCGTAGATCAGCGCACCCGAAGAGAACAAGGTGCCGTCTTCATCAAGTTTCGCGAGATCGCGGGAAGTAAATTCCGGACCCCAGAACGCTACGGTAATACTGTTAAGGGAGATGTTCGGGTTGCTGTTGACGTTCAGATCATCTGCACCAATCAGGTTAATACCCAACATGGCGGTAGGTGTGGAACGATAGGTGGCATATTGTTTGAGCCAACGAGCGGCACGCAGCCCCTCTTCGCCGACGGGCGCACCAATGGTGAGTCCTGCGGGCCAGTTTCCTACCCGGGGATATTCGCCGCGAATAAGCGTGTCTTCCACAATCATCCACTGACCGCGTCGGGTTGGGTCGTTCACGGGGACACCGAAGGGATGCTGCGTGATAGTCAGCAGTGACCCGGAGGTCCGGAACCGGTCCAGCAGGAAGAGGTGTCCATTCTGGAGGGTCAGTTCATTACCGTTGTTGCTGAGAATGCGGGCGCGAGCGCCGTTCTCATCAACCAACCACATACCGGAATAGTCGGCGTTTAACGCACCGTACTGTGGGTCCTCGGCGATGAATACGTAGACGTCGTCAGAGTACGTGAATTCGCTAATCGTTGAGGTCGGTGCGTGATAATTTTGATTGGTCATGGGACCTTCGGACTGCAGGTATACCTGTCCGGTGGTACCTGCGTTCACGAAGTTTGTAAAAGCCGGCCACGTATCATAACGGGGCAGGGTGGGCTGTTCCGACGGAGAGGGGAAGAACACGGAACGGGGATCGTTCAGCTGAGCTTCCAGCGCGTCGCCGTGCAAACGGAAGGGAACGGTCTCGAAGGCGTACTGCGACGCCGTGAGGGTGTCGTCGATAAGGACACTGCGACCAAGGACGCCAACACTGCCGGTCAAACCGTCGGTAATATCACCCCAACCACCCGTGTTATAGAAATCGTAGAATCGCTGTTCCAAGATACCCAGGGGAATCATGGAGCCGCTTTCAAAACGACCCACATCCGGATTGGCGCCATAGATGGCCGGGTCATTCCAAAGACTGTCCCAGGTCCGGTGAGATTGACGGACGCCGTCCAACGTGGAATGGGAGGCATCGGGATTTACGAAATGAGTAGCAACCAGGTCGTTCTGGTATTCCGGTTGTGCGATCAGGCCTTTGGGGGCCTGACCCATCTGAATAAATGTCTCTTTGGCATACAGGTTATTGGTGCTGTAGGTCATCACCAGATCGTGCACCTCGAAGCCGGAACGAATGGGCTTGGCGGTGTTTACGTCCTGGAATCGTTCGGTCCACCAAGGCTCGGCATCAAATACAGCATCCACGGTGGGACAGGGGTAGACGTCGGGCGGGCACAGGTAGTTTACGCGCGGATCTTCCTGGAGGTAATTGATCTCACCGCGGGTTACGCGATTGGGGTCAATGACCGTTCCGGAGGCGAAGGGGTATCCGAGATTTTCTGATGGAAGTGTGGCTCGGCTATATACATATTGGTTGTCAAACCAGATACCACCTTCCCAGTGTCCGGGCTGGGTGCCCGTACCGGAAGTGGAACCAATACGACCGGCACTCCAACGACGGGGCTCAACGAAGACCCGTGAATCGGCACCAAGGGCCAGTCCGGTACCATCGCCAGGCACGCCGGATACGTCTGTAAATCCACTATCGGCACGCACGGTAACCCAGAAATCGGCCTGGGAACGTCCTGTAGCCAGGGTAAGAGGATCATCGGTGGGCACACTTTCGAGCAAGCCCGTCGGGTCAGCACCCGCTGGTTCGTTGCGACGGAAACCAGACAACTGAAGACGCATTTTCCACCAGGGATCGCCGCCACCGGGAGGGAAGGGGATATATTCCCACTCCAACAAACCGGGCTCGACCACATCGGGTGATCCTGCACCGCGGGGGAACATGGGATAATCTTCGGGGAAGTTTGCGCCTCCGCTCGTATCAACGGGCACGTCAAAGATGCCGTCGTTGTCGGAGTCATGGTAGACCCATAGACCATTGAAGGCGTGATCGACATTGCGGGCCGTGGCCTGACCGCCACCGGCTTCCGCTGTCATTGTATCCAGACCTTCGGTCGGATCGAAGCCGCCATTACCGGGTGGGCCGTAGGGGTCGCCGCCTACGTCCGTCATAATCACGTTTACTTCAGTGAGTGCTACCGAGTTAAACGGATCGTATAGACCAAATTTGGCCGCGTGGGCGTTGATAGCGAGTACGGGCACCCAAGTTTCGAGGGCAAAAAGCTCACGAAGGTCCAACCACTCTCCGGACACCACGTCGATAAGGGAGTTGCTTACGTCCCAACGGGGCCGGACGTGTTCGCCATAGGGCGTGTAGACTTTGTTTTCATGGTTGACCCGGTTATACATCTGATCGGGCTGGTTGATATCCCAACCCGAGGGATCCCACACTTCAAAATTCGAGGAGTAACCCGCTTCGTCAAAGGCAAAAACCGGCTCCTGGAAGTCCGGATTGTAGGAATCCAGCAACGTTCCATCAGGATTGGTAGGACGGGGCGCGACGAAGGTATTCTGATCATACGTCGTGTCTGTGTTGAAAGGCTGCATACGTGCGTCCGTAACGACTACACCCAAAGAAGCACCTGAAGGCCACGAGCTGGACAGTCGCACGGCTACAATGTAGGCATTATTCGGCTCGCCACCAGCAGTTATCCATTCTCCGCGGGGAAATTTGGGGTTCGTATTGGAAGCGCGGGGAAAATCCGTGAAGGGTGAGAAACGGTCAAACTCGGCCACACTTGGATTGAAGAGGAAGTTAAGATCGTAAAAGGCATCATCAATCAAGTAATCGTAGCCACTTGGCCCGGTAACTAACTGCCCGGGCAGATCATTCACATCATCAATGAACACCAGTCGTTGCGGCCCCGGCACCCGACCAAAAGGCATTTCATAGGGATAGCCGTGGGCATCCCACGTCACGATAGGCAGGGGGCTGTCAAAATTTTCGCCACCATACAAGAGTCCAGCATCCCAGATCAGATCGGGGGTGCCATTGGGACCACGGTCGCGGAAGATTGCAAATTCAAGGAAGTCACTTTCGCGCGGCGAGCGAGGGTTCGGGTATGCGGGATCGCCGGAGTGCAGTTCGGGCGTCATGGAGAATTGCAGATTCGTCAACACGCGCGGTGCAAAATCGGTGGCGGCATAGGTCATGGCAATGTGGAACAGGGGCACCCAGTCATTCAGAGGGAGCAGGCCCGCATTGTCATATTGACCCGTCAGAGACGTGGCCGTCAAGGTGGCTGTTGCTGGCGCATCGCCCGCGGTGGTCGCGGTGAGAATTTGGCTGTAGGCATATCCACTGGCTGGACAGAAGACACCTCCTTCGAATTGAAGACGGATACCAACTTCATAGACGCCTTCTTCCAACGGAGCAATGCCTTGGTCACCGTCAAGACGAAGACGACCGTTGTTGTTGGTGGCGGCGACAAGGGCTGTCTGATTGAAGGCAAAGGTACCGTCATCTTGTGGCGTTTCGCTGCGGATATTCCAGATTACGGCCACCAGGCCCGTCAGGTTCGTCGAACCATTCAGGGTGGACACGTTGGATAGGGTGGGAGAAAAAGGTGCGGGACCCACGGCTTCCGACGCCTCTATCATATGCACGACGTTGGCGCAATTCACCTGCTTTTCATCGCCTGTAGCGGCTGCGGTGACCAATTGGGCCATCGCTATATCGTCTGCACTCGAGGCCAGGCGCAGCTTGGGATGGAGCCTTTTGGGCGTTTCCGGGTTTTCCACCGAGACCGTGACCTTAGGCATACCCGAATTCGGGTCGCGCTGCTGCATCGGCGTAACCGTGATCAACGGTGTGTCTGCCGACGCCTCCAGCACCGCCAGCGGCGGTATGGATGTCGCCGGCAAGGGCGTTTTTGTCGCCTCCCGCGACAAGGTCGCTTCGGGCGCTGCCGCCGCAGCTTGAGGCGTGTTTTTGTCCCACGCCGTAATCCCAAATACCAATAGACCCATCAGGGTCAAGCCTGCCAAGGCACCGTGTTTCGTGTTCACGTTAAAACTCTCCTCCGGCGGAAAAGTAAGACATCCCGTTATCGCGCTGCGCGATCGGGCTGTAACATCGCTCGGTTATAAACGGTTTCACCTGCATTCTGCAACATCGCGGCAGAAAGAGGCGCGCCCGGCATGGGCTTCCCTCCCAACCGGGTTCGAGACCGATATCGGCGTACAAAGACACCCCGACAGGTGGCAACGATACTTCATAGGTTGCAAAACCATAAATTTCCCCAATTTGTTGTCCCGTTGTTTATAGCACAGCCCAGCATGCGTGTCAATAGTAAAACTTGCTGCAATTCCCGATGGCACCATAAGTTAGGGCCACTTCGCGGGCCCCTCGGTCGTCAGTATTCGTGCTTTTTGTCAATTAATTACCGCTGCCGGTGCGTTTCGGCTGAGGGCGGATTCCCGCCACAACCTGTTGCACCGCCTCAATCAATGTCTGTCGAACACGGAACACACCATCCCGCGCCGAAGTACGGGCGAAACGCTGTTGATCCATATCAGGTACTACGGATCCGATAGTGAGCGGTCCCACCACTTCGGGTGCACCGTCAGCTTCTACGGGACTCAAGGTCGCCCCGAAGGTGAAACGAGGCGCGTCAAATCCATAGGGATTTTCGGCACCTTCGTCGATCTTCTCCACACCCACAAACTCCAAGTCAACTATAGCTGACATGAGACGTTCGGCGTCACGCTGGTTGGGCATGTGTTGCCCTTCGGGCGAAGTTACCAACCAACGGTCATGAATTTTTTCGAGGGTATAGGCGGTTTCATTAAAGGTGAAATCCAAGCGGTTGGCCCGTGTACGGTCAAAACTCAGCAACCTCCGATTCCGGAAGGCCTGGGGGCCGTTCAGCAGGAATAAGATCTGATCCTCCGGTAATGAGGCGACCTCGCCGGTGTCCGACACCACGTAGTAATGTCCTTCAACGTCGGCCGCAGCCACCAGGCGAATCTCAATGGGCTCGGGATCGTCTGCCGAGGTGAGCTTCAGGGTAATCTCTGGCGAATTCAGGCCATATTCGGCGGGCTCCCCTGGATAGAAGCGGTTACCCTCGAGCATCTTGATGGCACTGATAAATTGAGAAACGAAAAACTGGCTGGTCACGTCCAGATTCGGATCCATCATTTTCCACTCACCAGTTTCCGTTAAGGCCAAATCATAGTGAAAATCCGCTGCAGTCGCTTCAATGCGATTCAGCTTCTTGGCACGGGTAAACAGCCGTCGTTCCCGAAAGGCATTGGGGCTCCGGGGAAAGAGGGTCACGATATGGCCATCCACCTGAAAGACCGACGACTGACCATCCTTGCGCACGTAGACACCACCTTCACCTTCAGAAGTAATGGCGCCAAAATAGAAGGTCTGGGGGTAACCCGCGGCGGAATCCACCAGGGTCAGGCGATTCACACCAGGCTCGAGACCATAGTCGGCGTAGGATTCCGGGGCGTCGATATAGCTCCGGCCACGGGCATGTTGTATTTCTGCGGCCAGGTCATTGACCGCCTCCTGGTTCGCGGCCACGTGGATGGGCGACGTCTGTCGCCAGGGGCTTTCGGCGTTATCACGTTCCACAACGAGTACCGACGATTCCTCGCCCGCCCGCTCCGGCTCACCCTTGCGCTCCGCCTCTTCTATGCTCATGATGCGGGCATATTCCAGACGGAGCAGGGGCGCAGTGTCGTCATCCACCACAAAGCCATGACGCAACAGATCCAGAGGACGGTCCAGCGCGAAGAAAGCATCTTTGTGGACGAGGAAAATTCCCCCGTCGTCGATCTGGGCGTAGCGATAGGTCTGGGTGGGCTCCAGGTAGCCAAATTTCATTACATGATCCGTCCCCGCCACTTCGGCCGTAACGGTCAATCGGGGTATGTTCAGTCCATAGGTTTCCAGATCGGTGGCTTCCTTGGGCAGAGACCGTTCGTCTTTGAGCTCGGCTACCTTGGTCGCTACGTCATTCCAGAGGCGTTCAAAGGGGCGGATATCGGGGTTGGGCTCTACTATCGTCCAGGAGCCATCCTCTTGACGAACACCCACGGTGGGGGCAGCGTCCAATTGGTCGATACTGAGTTTGCGAATGGATTCCGGGGCAAAGGTGAAGACTTTCTTCGCTTCTACCGCTTGTTCTTCCATCTCCGTATGCAACAGCTGCATCCCGAAATAGGCAAGCACAAGCAAGAGCAGCAACGCACCAAGTTGAATGGTGTGGCGGAATTTCATCGGTACTTCCTCCGTAACACATAAACCACAAGACCAACGCCGATAACCAGTTGCAGCGTCATGAGGGTGCTCACCCAGACGATGGCCCGCTCCTCACCCGTCGAGAGCACGAGGGGCGGATCGGTCTTGCCGCTGGCGCGTATGGCAATCAAATCCTGACGCTCTACCAGCCAGGCGATCGAGTTCATCAGGAAATTCAGATGTCCCGGTATCTCGGCAGCGGTCAGCTGTCCGTTGGTCGCGAAATCCGCATCACCCACCACTATTACCCGACTGCTGAAGGGTTGACCGGTCTCATCAAGCACGTCCGATTGACGCACCGCAGCGGCGGCCAGGGAAACGGGGCCCCCTTTTTCCTCGGTGTGGTGCACCGCCGTGCCTTTTTCCTGCAGACCTGCCAAATCGGTTTCGGCCCAGTAGTCGGGCGTGCTGCGTAGCAATTCAGAGACCACCACCCCCTTGGGGACACTTTCTGCGGCGGCTACGGAGCGGGCCGTCTGCAGCAGCATGACCTGATCAAAGCTACTGGTAATACCGTGGGTTTTATTGAAGGCCCCATTGAACTCCATGAAGCCATCATCAATATCGGCAAAGGCCTTATCTTGATTGCGTAATTCGATGCGATAGATAGGCTTCCGCTCGGTGGAAATAACCATATCGCTGCCCACGGCGATACCAAAACGATCTTCGAGCCACGGACGCAATTGTTCCGATTGACCCAGTCCGTTGGTAACAGAAATCCATGGTTCCAGCAAGATCATCAGGCGACCACCTCGATTGAGATAGGCATCAATGGCCTGAAGCTCCAACGAATTCAGGTCCCCGAGGGGATTGTTAATTATCAACACGTCACAATCGACGGGTATTTCGGGGTCGCTGAGCTTGATGAGCAGCCGATCGACCGCATAGGATTCACTCAGGAGGATATTTCCGAAGGCTGATCCACCCGTCTGGGCATTGTCATCGGTAATCTCACGCTCTTTGTGGCCCGTCAGGAAATAGGCCTTTGGCTGGCGATCGCGCAGGACGTTTATCAGCGCATTGGTGAAATCACGCTCTTCCAGCCGGGGACTTCCCCCCGCCAGCGTAACCACCCGCTGCCGATTGCCCGCCCGGATAACGATTGTGCCCTGGGGAGACACGATGGGTACTTTCATGGCTTCCAGGCGATGCATTTCCACCTGCGGATCCAGAACCTCTACCTTCAGCAGACCAGAATATTTTTGACACAGCTCCAGAAAGCGGGTCGTCTTATCCTGGGCAATCCAGACGAGCTCATCATCGGTACGCAGGAAAAGGCAAACGACTTCTACCTCTTGATTCATGCTCTGCAATACCTGAATGGTCTGGGGAGCCAATTTTCGGCGTCCTTCCTGGGTCAGATCCCACGATCCATCCCATTGGGCAGCAAACACGTAGAGCACGATGCAGATGCCCAGGAAAAACAGGGTCGACAGGGTCGCATTCACGCCACCGGCCGCCCAGCCTTCCCAGCCAGCACTACCGGCCAGCCCAAAAATAACCTGAAGCACCCAGACAACGCCCAATACCGCACCAGCGACCAACAGCCCCCAGGCGAGGGACATGAGGGCGGTCTGTTGCCAGACCAGTAAGTTAACCGCCACCGCCGTCGACAGCAGGGCAGCAATTCCCGTTATAAAGCGAAGCTTTTTCACGCGGCTAGCCTCTCCAATTCCGACTTTCCAGCGCGCGGAAGGTCAAGAAGATAAAAAATGCGCTGAAAAGCACATAGTACATAATATCAACAGGTTGCACGATACCCAACGCCATTTCCCGGGCGTGGGCATCAATGGGCAACTCCACAATCAAACCGCGAACAATGTCATAGAAAAAGCCCACCAGCGATCGGAGGGCTTCCGGCCAGCTTCCCGGGGCGGGATTGGCCGTCGGCATATCCTCGCCCAGGTTGCCCACGATAAACAATATCAGGGTGACGCCAAAGGTCATGGTGCCCGACATGATCTGGGTCTTGGTTACGGCGGAGACGAAAAGGCCCAGACTGATGCAGGCCGCCCCCATGAGAAATACCGTCAGCAGTCCGAAGACCAATACGGCCGGCTCCACCGCCACGAAGTAGCCCATAATGCATAAATTCACCACCACGACCAGGAGCATGGTGCCGAGCATCCCTAAGGCTGCCAAGTACTTACCGAAGATGATCTCTCGGTCGCGAAGGGGCTGGGTCAACAAAAACTCAATGGTGCCTCGGTGCCGCTCTTCGGCGAGCAGTCGCATGGTAATGAGGGGGGTCAGAAACATGATCAGGGTCCCGCAGAAAACCAGATAGGGACTCAGAAATGTCTCTTCAAAATCCGGCACCGCCGTATAGGAATAGGCACTCGGATCCTGCGTAATTGCCGCATGGGTAATGAAGGAGATGGCGAAAGACATGCCCGCGATGAGGGCCACCATGCCCACCACCACATACCCGATGGGGGTCAGGAAATAGGCTTTGAACTCGCGCTTGCACACTGCCCAGGTACTGCTCATGCCGTGGCTTCCTTTTTCGTCTTCGCAAGAATGGCGGCGCGATCACTGGACACCACCCGCATGAATATCTCTTCCAGACGGGTAGCACCACTGCCATCGCTCAAATTCTCGATCTTCTCTTCCGCCACGATATGACCCTGGTTAATTATTATCACCCGCTCACAGAGCATGGCCACCTCAGGGAGGATATGGGTACTGATAAGGACCGTGTGTTTGTCCCGGAGTCCCTTAATCATCTGTCGTATTTCGACGATCTGGGCCGGATCCAAGCCTACCGTCGGCTCATCCAGAATAAGTACAGGGGGACTGCCAATCAACGCCTGGGCAAGTCCCACGCGCTGTTTATATCCCTTGGAGAGATTCGCAATCAGGCGATTGCCCATATCGCTGAGACCACAGCGCTCCAGCGCCTCGCCCACTTCCCCTACTCGGTTAGCGCGGCTGACCCCTTTGAGTTCGGCAACATAGTTCAGAAAGCTCGATACCACCATTTCTTCATAGAGGGGCACCCGCTCCGGAAGGTATCCGATGCGCCGCTTTACTTCGAGGGGGTTCTGGTGCACCTCATAACCGGCAATACGGGCCTCACCTCGGGTCGCAGGCGCAAAAGCCGTGAGAATACGCATCGTCGTGCTCTTTCCCGCGCCATTGGGGCCCAGAAAGCCCACGATCTCGCCCTGTCCTACTTCAAAGGACAGATCCTCTACGGCGGCTATTGGTCCGTAGTATTTTGTCAGACCCTGCACTGCAATCATGGCAGATCTCCGTCATAGTGACAAAAAACAGGCTATTTGCGAAGTAATGATACTGCGCTTAAGGCGAACAACCTGTTCCGTATACAAAAGTGCGATTACATAGGCAGGAAAATTCTTGCCGGGTACTGGGGGCAATAAATACCGACCTATGTGTTCCATTATGGAATTCTTCGGTCCGCTGCACCGCCGACCGACCTCCTAGTGTAAGGACAGGCAAGGAGTTAAATCAAATGGAAGATGTTGTGGAATGCTTGGCACGCTTAATGCTTCCTTGATTGATGCATGAATACGATGCAGAAAGGCAGGCACGATATGGTAGTTCAATGTTGTGTATGTAAAAAAATACGCGAAAATGATGCGTGGACGGTTCCCGAAAGCCCGCTCCAACCGGGAAAGAGTGCCAGCCATGGCTATTGCCCCACGTGCGCTGATGACGCATTCCGCGAGGTCCGCGAATATCACCGGCACAATCTCCGGCGATTTCAAACGGCCAAGGTGGCCACGTCGTAATACGATCCCGCCAAACATCAATTAAAACAGCCCTTTAAATCTACAAGCGGTCCAGTTCCTGGACCGCTTCTTCATAATAACGATGAAACGGTGCCGAAAGTTGATGGTAGTCCACATTTTCTATGTGTTCCGCCTGAGAAACGCTGTTGTACGTGTTCCAGAAGACCACGGGCCGCCCCGAAAGACGTCCAAGTTGTCCATCGCCCACCAGGCAGGCCATGGCTTTCCCCGTGTAGGTCCCTTCAAGCAACAGGTCGGCCTTTTCCCGGGCCAGGGTCACGGCGGCCACCCCCTCCGGCGTATAGAGCCCATAACGCTCCCCGAGATACCCATCCCGCAGGATAAACTGGTGCTCGGGAAATTCCAGGGCAGGAATGCTCGGGTCGGCCTTCCGAAGCAGGCCCAGGGTCCGGTAGTAGAGCTGTCGGGCCCGTTCACGACTGGTGAAGGGCGGCGAAGTGACGCGAACGGCGGTCACCGTGGTGTCCAGACCGGCAAGCTGCAGCCCCAACAGAAGTCCCACGGCCGTGCCCATGGTGCCCGAGGCGACGTAAACGGTATCTGG